>NZ_JBGNFV010000002.1 GCF_041449215.1 Roseivirga sp. BDSF3-8
TCGGTGAAAGTAACTTCCACCCCCGCCGCCAAAATTCCTTTCCCCCGGTGAAGCTGAGTGAAGCACAGCCCTACGTAGGGAAAGGGCACCCTACGGCTTCTCCTCTACACTCCCGGGAAAGTAGTTAGCATCAAAGCAATGCTTATCATGACAGCCATGGACATTGGGGATAGTGAGTAATTGGCTAATCAATCTCCAGAGGCCGGATTAACCGTAAATGTCGTAAATTAAAAACCTGATGATCACTCAATGAGGTCCATGGCAAAGAAAGATATAGGGGGAAAAGCTATAAGGAGGAAAAAGGTCAGTATTGACCTGTCCATTGTATTTTTTGCCTTTTTGTATTTTACGTCATGCTCCCCTGATGAATCAGTAAGTGAGTTAAAGCTTAAATATGTCTATGGAGATTTAACTGACAATCAGGAAATACAGCATATATACGACTCTGTCTATATTTATATGAGTGAGGTGGGTGAATACAAAATAAATTCAAATGAGGCCTTAAATACTCAAAGAGAAATCCCTTTTACTTTTCAGGCAACTGATTCAGGGTGGTATTACAATGAATTGTTTTTCAGTAAAAATCTAAAATATTTAGATACAATAATTATTACAGATGACAGGCTGGGTAACGTAAAGATAGTTTCACAGGGTAAAAAAGCATTGCCAGTCATGGGGCAAAGTATTAGCGGCGATAGCTTTTACTTAATTTTTAGCGAAAGGTCTAAAAAAGAATATCATATCTATGACAGAGAGTTGTTGTTTTCTGCTAAATACGATATTGTCGTATATGACAAACTGCTGGAAAGAGCGAGGATTATGGCAATAGATAGTTTAGGAGGATCATGATTTAACATTGAGAAGGCGTGAAGGAGTCATTAGTTATTTACGATACTAGAACTCATAATGAATAGAAAAGTACCGAATCTGTTAACTAGCGTGCTACTATTGCTAATAGTAGTCAGTCTTTGCTGCTGTACATCTGAGAAAAGAGTAATGGTCACATATCACGAAAATAGTAAGCCAAAAACCATTGGCTATATGAAGGGAAATGATAAAACCGGTACTTGGTATGAATTTAAAAGAAATGGTGAATTGTTTCTCATACTGAATTACAACTCAGGTAAGGTAAGCGGAATTGCCCAGGAATACTTTAAAGGGTACTTGATCGGAGAATACTTATTTGACGATGGGCTTATGGATGGAGTTGCCAAAGCATACTATCCCTCAGGTAGAGTAATTTCAAATGTCGAAAGCTTTGAAAAAGGGAAATCCCGTGGGATTAATTTATATTTCGATTCGGTTGGCATAGTAAAAGAAATTAGTGTGAATGATAGTGTTTTCTATAATTCACATAACATTACAGAGTAAGTGTAAATGAAGCACAGTGGATAGCCCAAGCTCCCAGGAAAATCCGCTTACTGTTTTTGATTCTTCTATCGTATTTGACAGTGGCCTTCAGCCAGCGTAGTTTAGCTTTGGAGCAATGTCACTATAGGCATTCTACACTCCTAAGCCCATAAGTCCTGATACAAACATAAAATCTGGTACCTTTAGGCTAAATGATATTGATTCCTACCGCTACCCTTTTGAAGTAGAACTAATTTTTAAGGACTCTGCTAATACATATAAAGCAAAATAACATGTTGCAAATTTGTGTAGGCCTCACGCACCCCAATAAGTTTAAAGGTAAAATACGTGATATTAAGCTTCTTAGCCCCCTAAATAACTGGACAATGAATTCTACAAGTTAACTTTACTAACTTGTATCTCAAATGAAACGAAGACACTGGACCGCTGAACAGAAGCTTCAGATTCTTTTAGAAGCAGAAAAGGAAGGCATTACAGCCACCATCCGCAAGCACGGTATCTATAGCAATACTTTCTATCAATGGAAGGAAAAGTATGATACTGGTGGCATAGATGCCCTAGCCAGCAAGCATTATAAAGTAGACCCTGAGCTTAAGCGCTTGCAAAAGGAAAACCAGCAGTTAAAAGAGATGCTGGCTGAAAAAGAGCTGGCCCTGCGCATTAAAGAAGAGCTTTTAAAAAAAAGCACTGCCAAAAAGCGTACAGGCTCATGATTGCTCAAAAGTATATTAACCTGGGTTATGCTACATATAAAGTGCTGCCTTTATGTGGCCTGAGTAGAAGCTCTTATTACTATCAATCCAAGACAGGCAAGAGAGGGCGTAAAGTAAGCCAACATACCCTGAGCTATGATGGTATTCTTTACAGCAATGCCTATGTGCTGGAGCGGATCGAATGGCTCTTAAGCCAGGAGTTTATTGATTATGGTTATGAGAAGGTAGCGGCCTGGTTGAAAAACACCGAAAGGCTCGTTATCAACGAGAAAAAAGTTTATCGGCTCATGAAGCAGGCTCGCTTGCTCAGTCAGCGCATTAGGCGCAACAAACGTGGCAAACGCATTGCTCAGGATCTTCTTCCTAGCCCGGAAGCAGCTTTTCAATGCCTGCAGACCGATATCAAGTATATCTATATTCACGGTCAGCATCGTAATGCGCTGCTAATTACCGTATTGGATGTATACTCCCGGGGAGTATTAGGCTACAGGTTGGCCTGGAGCGTGACCAAGCACCAGGTGATCGAACTAATGAAAGAAATACTTTACCATTACCAGTTACCTGAAAAAGCAACCTTACGAACCGATAACGGTAGTCAGTTTGAGGCAGGGCTATTTCGGGAATACCTAAAGGAAATGGCCATCGAGCATGAGTTCACGCATGTAGCTACACCGCAGGAGAACTGCTATATTGAGTCCTTTCATTCCATCATAGAAAGCGCCGTATGCTCAAAATATGAGTTCGAGGACCTGCAGGAAGCAAAGGAGACCTTCAATCGCTTTATGAACTTTTACAACCACGAGCGTCTACATGGCAGCCTTGGAAAACAAGCGCCCAGTCAGTTCCTTAAAAGAACAAACAGCGCCAAGAAACTACGTAACTTGCCACTGGAACAGACAACAGATGGTAAGCTAAAACTAACAACTCAACTTGTAGAATCTTAGTCCTATTTTTAAGGGGTTAGGACATAAGAAGTACTCTCTAACCCCGTATAGAGAATCCCATGTTAAAGAATTATCAGAGTAAAAGGCCTGAATCTATGGCTATTGTTTCGCCCCTTATAAGGTTTATTTTACTCATATTCACTGCTCTTTTCATGCCAAAAAGAATCTAACACTTCCTGGTACTATCATTACACCATTGAAGTGGATCAGATGCGTTGGAGCAAAGAAAAAGTAGTAGCTATTGAAAATAATAAGGATCAATTGGTTTATCAGTATGACGATGGATGCAAGGAAATATATTATCTGAGAGAAGGAACCTTAGCGTCGCTTACATCAGAAAGTGATACTGTTAATTTGGTTTTCGATATCCAGCTAAAGGTTTTCGTCAACGATAAGGAGTTCATCATATCTATCTACCAAGGCCATAGCCCTGCTGCCGATGCAAAATGCGAGTACTATTACTGTAAAGAATACGGAGTGATTTATAAAAGACATACGGTCTGGCCTTCCTATTCCATACTTAAATCTGATACTGGAATGGTCCATGCCTTGGTTCAGGCCGTTGTGCATATCTCAAATGATTCAAGTGAATCCATTGAATACGAATTAGAAAAGACCTTAGATAGACAGATAGAAGAAGATTTTTGATTGCCTAACAGTAGTTAGTTACAATAAGGTTAAATAATAAAGGCCACAGAATTGAGGGCGGTTATTCTCCTATTCATCCTTCCGCTTGCCTATAGTCATCGCACGGATTATCCTAAATAAGCTGATAGCGTATTCGCACCCCAGCCCGCAAAACTCCTTTCCCCCGCTGAAGTTAAACGAAGCGCAACTCTATGTAGGGAAAGGGAGCCTTACCACTGTCTCATCTATACCCCAGAGTATATTCTATTCAACGCCTTCATTAGCTAATCCCTAACTAGGCCAGTCCCATCGGGACGCAGGCTATGTAGCCCAACAAAACACAATTAACCCCAAGTGCCATAGGCACGCAGCCTACCCTCCGGGTGAAAGTAAATCGCACCTCTGCCCGCAAAATTCCTTTCCCCCGCTAAAGTTTAATGAAGCACCCTGCTACTTAGGGAAAGGTGGCCGCGGTAGTATGCATACGTACCCAAGAAAGTAACTTCGAAGAGATGAAGTCACTTTTCCTCAAAAGTTACCTCGCGGCCGGAAAGGGTGTCTAACAACTGTTCCATCTATTTCCCCTGAGTGTATACTATTCTACAGATTCTCTTTATTAAGGGGTTAGGACAAAAAACAATAAGGCAAATCACCTGCAGGATTAAATGCTCTTGATACATCAGACCTTAGCCCTATGATAGCTGTGCTAAAAAGAGATACCGCAGCTATTAAGTAAGGGCAGCTCTTTAAAATATAAGCATACCCGCTTCCTTATTATTTTCCAACCCTCCGCAGGTATGCATAGCCCATATAGCTGGGTGTTCTGGCCCGGATGACAGTATCTGTATGCTCCATTACATCAAATTCATAATAGTGGCTGTTTAGAAACCCTTCCAGTTTATTTTCCTCACGGCTGAAAAAGTTGCGCGTAAGACTATCGTTATACATAATTCGGGAGTCTTTTACCTGCATCAGCAGCGTACGGTCCTTGTATCTGTATGGCCCCGCTTCGCTAGTACTAAAACTCAGAATAATAGTGTCCTTACTTCCGTACAGAGCCGCCTCTTCAGTGCTAGTGAGCTTAAAGTACCGGTCCAGGTATAGCACCATTTCCGATTTATAGCTGTATTTCACCAGGGGGTTCGTAAGAGTAGTGCTGTCCAGCCTGAATTCATTAAAGATTATTTCGGCTGGATAGTCTATTTCCATTTCCCATTTACCCGTTATCTTTTTTTCCTCTTCGCAGGCTGTAAACCAGAGGAGCATATAAAGGCATACAACCAATAGCCTCATAGCAGATTACTTTTTCATCAATTTAAGATTTCCAATCACCACCGGCTTCTCTATCGCCATTACCATATCATTTACAGGCTTATCCGCAGCATAGTGAGGCTGGTATTTATCCGCGGGTTTTTGAAACTTCCAGCGGGTATACACTTTGCGGATGCCCGTCGGGTAAATCGTAAGCGTGCCCTCCTTATCCACCTTTAGGCGTAGGAAGTGCTTAAAGTGTGGGTTTGGCTGGCAGGCCAGTACCTCATTCGCATGCACACCCTTCTTGCCGTTCTTTTTCGGTATCAGAAAGTTAGCCAGTAACAGGTAAATGCCGAAGAGCGTACCCGCCAAAAAGCCGCCGATAAGGAGCATCTCGATAAAGAAAAGTAGTATCTGAAGAGGAGCCTCCACAGCCAGCCCCAGGGCCCGGATGTTTAACTGGCTAAAAGCCCACATCAGGCTTACGATCAGTATCAGATGCAATAGAGTATGAGTCAGCCCCATCAATACCTTCACCACCGTACGCTGATGATGAGCAAAACCTGTCAAGCCCGCCAGCAGCACCAGACCCAATATGATCGCCGCAATGTTATGCGGAAACAGGTTAATTACATACCAGAACACCTCCCATCCATTGGCCGCATATGATAGCTCCCATAGCATCGTGTTTTCCATCAGTCCACCCGTCCCCGTATGCTCATGTCCCGCGTACTTTGAGCTGCCCTGCAGCAGCCACGCAAATATCACATAGATTGCCCCGAACAGCAGGCTGAACCCCTTATTCAGCCAGGCCATTTTCAGCGCCCCCATCGTTAGTTTTTGTGAGTCCGCTGTATAGGGGAACAGGCTCTTCTTACCTGTTTCCGGATTCTTTTTGAGTGTGTAATGCTCACTCACTACCTTCCGGTTTTTCCAGTCATACGCCGGTGTCTTAAAGCTCTCCGGTAGCTGGTGACTAGGGTAAAGGTACGCACCGCCACCCCCAGCTATGAACCGCTGTTTGCCCGTACCCTCCATTTCATACCGGGCATACGTGTGCAGGTCACCCGCCAGCCCCACCTTTAGCGTATGGCCATAGCCCGTGATCGTGTTTTTTTCAAAATACTCCAGGTTCTTGTATGCCTCCTCACCGTCATCATCTGTAAAAACCCACGTAGGCTCTGCCGTGCACAGTATAATATTGCAAGGGCCTTCTTTTTCCGCACTTTGCTCCGCTATCGAGCGAAAGTAGTTCATCTGCGGCAGGTCTATGTCCGAGGCCAGTTGCACATCTATCCCCCATATCCACCAGTTGCCCGGCAGCCGTATCGCAAAATAGCTCCGCTTCTGCCGCGTCTTCCAGCCACCTATCCAGCGGTCCTGGCAAAACAGTCGCATAAAGCTCGTAAGCCCGTCATACCAGTCATGGTTTCCCGGTATGGCAAACAGCGCCGGTGCCTTTGTCTCATCTTTTACAAAAGGCAGCGCCGAGCGGTACGGGCCCTCCATCCGGTTCTTATACTCCTCCCGCGTAGCCGTAGGGTACACCTGGTCGCCCCCCATTATCAGCACATCGCCGCGGCGTGTCTTCTCTCCGCCAATGTCCAGCCCCTCCTCCGCCAGCGCCCTTGCCACCGTGTACGTCGCATTAAAGCCATCCCCCAGATCTGCCACATAGTCAAAATACACCTCATCACGGTGAGAGAGGTCATACACCTCGCTCAGGGCCACATGGTGGTCTCGTGCCTCATCCTTCATCTCTTTCCCCTGCAGCTTACGCGAGCTTACATCAGCCCGCAAAGCCTGCACCTCGCGCCAGTCCGCATACGCTCCGAAGAGCGAGGACAGCAGCGCCTTTATCCCCGCACGCACCAGTTCCCCCGGGCTCATCCATTTCACCATGGGTTTTCTCACAAACCCCGTATCAGTTTCTTTTTCAGGTATATCAGGTAAGGTAGAGGACATATTTTTTTCTGTTTACCGGTTCAATTAAGTAATAAGCGCGCATATACCTCCCATAGGTTGCCCATAAACAGCTTCCCAAAACGTGTAAGTGCTGCCGTGCGGTCACTCAGAGTAGGGCCTGTCGTGCGGAAGGTCGTTAATTGCTTCAAAAAATCCGTCAGGTGAATCCGTAAGATCCCCGAAGCCAGTATCTCCGCTGCCAGTTCTTCCTCCTCCCTCACATGGCCCTTTCGTATGCGGGTAAAGAGCGTCGTGGTGTCCTCCCAGGCATCAAACCCCGGGTCATCCTTTATTTCCTTAAAGCCGCTCAGCGTAAACGCCTCACCCGCCTCATTTCTAAGAAAAAGACGGTACTGCATCTGCTTTATGCGCGGGTCACCCTTATCCGTAAAGAGGTTAAACCAGCCCTCTTCCACACCCGCCCGTCCGCCAGTCATATCGCTTTCCACATACCCTCTGGCTATTGCGCTGTGATCCGGCTGCGTTACAAAGCGGTTTACCCCCTGTATGTCTATCGTCAGGCGAAACATCAGCCTGTTTCCGTTTCTTTTTCCTTCCCGGTAAGCCTTATCATAGTCATGCTCCACTCCGGATATGAAGCCCTTCATTTCCTCAGTAAACTCCAGCGTCGTCTGCGCCTCATGCACCTCCACCGGAGCATCCGGTTTTTCTATGGTCAGTGCCATGTTCCGCTGAGCACACCACTCACGGGCCGCTTTCACCCCCGCATTTACCGCCTCATGCACCCGGTCCTGGCTAAAGTTGATCAGGTAGTGCATGCTCACTTCCGATTCCAGCAGGTGCACCTTTATATGCCGGCCAAATTCGCCCGGCTTGCCTGCCGCGATAGCTTCGTTATTCCGGTCAATTCGGTCCAGCATCCGCCGGAAGTGCCCGTTGGCACTCGTTTCGATGATCTGGAAGTACTGGTTTACAAAACCCGGGTGGTACTCATCCAGCGTGCTCACTGTCCATATCACCCACAGTTCGTCCGCACACCGTGCGATCGCCTCCTCCATATTTGCGTCCGTGATGAACACCGAGTCTATGTATGTCTCATTTTCCATACGCACCGGCGGAAACCACATTGGGAGCGATATACACGATATCAGCTTGTCCTCCGTCATCTCATCTGGCGTCCAGGTAGCCAGTTTGTGGCGGCTGAAGTTATAGGCGTTAAATGTCGCCTCGTGCTCCGAGGCCCTTATTTTGCTCCAGTCCAGTTGCCAGCCTCCCAGCACCTTTTCCCGGAAGCGGTTCAGCTCAAACAAGCTATCTGCATAAAACAGCTTAGCGTACTCCGTAAAGTTAAATTCTATCGCACCCAGCGGGTTATAGTTTCGCCAGTTATCAGCCATCTGTGTCCCCGTCATCCCCTGGCAGTACATAGCCAGGTTCAGGCAGCCCCCGCTGCACCCGTCTGCCAGATCAAACGTCAGTCCCGCCTCGTCCATCCACACCTGCAGCACACCAGCCTGAAAAGCCACCTTCATGCCTCCCCCTGCCAGTATCAGCGCCTTTTTATTCGTTTCGTTGCTCATTTTCTGTTTTTGGATTTATATTTTTCAATGATACTATCAGCCGACCTGTCCGCCACCGCCGCTATCGTCAGCGCCGGGTTCGGTCCGCTTGGCCCGGGCAGTATCGAGCCATCCGTCACATACAGCTTATCGTAGTTAAATACCTCCCCATAGCTGTCCACCACCCCTTCCTCACAGCTACGGCCCATCGGGCAGCCCCCCAGCGGGTGCACCGTGATCACCCGCTTCAGCATCCAGGTAGGATTCACAATGAACTTACCGTCCAGGGCCCTAGCCATGTCCTTCATCGTCTTTTTCAGCGAGTCAAAGTAAGTCTGGCTCGTTTTTATGTGCCAGTCATTTACCAGGCGCGGCACCCCCCGTTTGTCCTTCACTATGTTCAGTGTCCCATCAGGGAAGTCCCGCCCCATCCCCAGCAGCGGCACCGTGGTTGAGGAGAGGCGGCCCCCGATAAATTCCTGTATCTCCGAGCTAAAGTTTGTATCCCCTATAAGGCGGCGCATGACCAGGCTTTTCATCAGCCTTATCGTCCGCTTCACCGTAGCCAGCGTATTCACCGACTCCGCCACCCAACTCAGAAAGCTCGGGTAGCCGGCATCCTGCAGGTAAAAGCCCCGGCCCTCACTACCGTCCTCGTCCAGGCTATCCCCCTTCCGTATCGTCGTCGTGATCACCGGGCCATGATTTGGGTTCAGCACCCGCGGACCATACATGCCCGTTTCGCTGTTCTTCTGTTTGGCATCGAAAATGAAAGACAGCAGGTCACCGTTTCCACAGAAGCGCGATCCCAGCCGCTTGCTGACTTCGGGCAGTGCCTCCCGGTTTTTCAGCATCAGGTACGTTGAGCCCAGCGCCCCCGCCGCCAGTATCAGCCGGTCCGCCTGCATCCGGTGCAGCGGCATGTCCCTCGTATTAGACGGCTTCCCCGCCATATCCAGGTCATGCTTTACGTATGTGACCTCATAGCCTCCCTGGTATGGCGTAAAGCTCCGTACCTCATGCAGCGTACGTATATCCGCTCCCAGCCTTTTCGCTTCAGACAAGTAGTTAAAGTCCAGCGTGTTTTTACTGCCGTAGTTACAGCCCAGGTCACATTCACCGCATAGCGTACACGTATAGCGCGTCTTATTATGCAGGTTCCGGTGCGCCTCCCCGATAGGCTCCCCCGTCTCCGGCGCTTCCCCTTCATTGCCAAACGTCACCGCCAGCGGAGGGTGGTGCCAGTTCAGGTTCAGCTTGTCCGCCGCTTCTATAAAAGCCCCCGTTTTCAGCGTTTCATTATATGGTTCCTGGTGAAAAGGGTACCTGGCCGTGCCCATCATCTTTTCCACCCGGTCATAGTGCGGATTCAGATCCTGCCGGCTTATCGGCCAGTGCTCATAGCCGCCCTTCGCCAGATCCTCCTTTACAAACCACTTTTCATCCTTTCGCAGTAGCACGTTCGCATAGATCAGTGAACCGCCACCCAGCCCGCTCGATACCATGGCTTCTATTTTCTTAAAAGACCACAGGTCAAACAAGCCGAAAAGTCCCTCGCTCGGGTCCCAGAAGTTTTGTTTCATGCCAGACGGTGTCCGCGGGAAAGATCCCGGCGGGTATGCACGGCCCCTTTCCAGCAGGCACACCCGCATACCCGCATCAGCCAGGCGATAAGCCATCACCGAGCCACCAAAGCCCGAGCCGACTATCACCGCATCAAATTTTTCTACAGACATATAGTGGGTTAGTTTGTATATTTTTTATTGCCTCGCCTTCCCAATGTCACCCTGCTCCACCTGTTATATTTCCACTATCAGTAAATCCTATCCGTCCTTTGTGGTGGTAGTGAAGAATATTAGTAAGATGGTTAGGTGCTGTGTACCCGGCTCCACTGTGCGGCCATTTTTTATATTTATTTTATAAGATAAGATTTTTTTGGGAAGGAATTGACCAAGTCCGGTATGCCAGTCCTGTCTTTTTCTTGTCCCTTGGCTACTCCATCATTTCCCTTTTTTTCAAAAAAATTTCTCATCACCTGTAACCTCTCCTTCTCCCGTCTTGTCCAATGGCCGATGCATCACGGAAGACACATTTCTACTTTTAAACATTCGTAAACATGAAAAACAAGACCCTTTACCTCATCCTGGCCGCCATCTTCATCCACTTTGCCGCCTGGTCGCAACCTGATGCACAGCCTGTTAAATCTCCTGATGGCCGGTATCATGACCATGCAAGCCTGGATGCCATGCTGCTTCGTAAAATGGACTCCCTGGGAGTGCCCGGCCTCTCATTTGCCATAATCAATGAGGGTAAAATAGCCTACCATGCTGCCCTGGGCGTGAAAAATATAGAAACCGGTCAGCCTGTCACCAATCAGACCATCTTCGAAGCAGCCTCACTCTCAAAGCCGCTCTTTGCCTATTTTGCTATGAAAATGGCTGAGAACGGCACCCTTGACCTTGATAAGCCCCTCCACCAGTATATGCCCCACCCCGCCATAGACTCATCTTCCATCGAAGATTACCGCCTTATCACCGGCCGCATGGTACTCGCGCACAGCACAGGCTTCCCTAACTGGAGCCATGGAGAAAGCATTAAGCTCGCATTCAGGCCCGGTACCGGTTTTTCCTACTCTGGTGAGGCCTACCAGTACCTTGCCGCCGTCATTGGCCAGCTAAACGGCGTAGGATATGAAAGCGACCTTAACCAGGTATTCCTGGACCAGGTAGCCATCCCCATGGGCCTCAGTCACACCTCCTTTACCTGGACAGACCACCTCGCCGCCCATAAAGCCACCGGCCACCAGGCAGGAGAGCCCACCGACAGCGGCCCCCAGGGCAAAGCCTTCGGTGCCGGGTACAGCCTCCACACCGAGTCAGCAGAATACGCCCGATTCCTCATTGCCCTCATGAAAGACCAGGGGCTAAAGCCCCCCACCCGCGAGGAAATGCTGCGGGAGCATACCCACTTTGCCGACACCAATCACCTTAAGCAGGAAATAGGGCAGACAGGCTGGGCCCTCGGCTTTGCCATGAAACCCTCAGACCATGGTATGATGTACATGCATACCGGTAACAACCACGATTTTCAGGCATATGCCATGATCATACCCGAAGAGAACTACGGAATCGTTTTATTTACCAATTCAGATAAAATGGAACCTCTGCTTATGAGCCTTGCCACCGAACTGGGCCCCGTATTCTAAGCAGAAAATAATTGAACAGATGAATGAAACTCACGCCATAGTCCTCGGCGCCTCGCTTTCCCTAAGCATCGTACTCGTTGTGTACATAGTCAGCAAATACAACTACCTCATCCAAAAAGCCCGTATTGAGCAAGGGGAGGAAAGCCAGCGCCCGGGTAATCAATACAAATACCTCGAATACGGCTGCGTACTGCTCGGCCTGGGGACCGGCCTGGGCGTCTCAAGCATATTTACCCTCATGCCCCTCTCCGAAGATGCCATGGACCTCCTTGTATGGGCCACCATTCTTATTTTCGGAGGTCTCGGCCTTATACTCGCCCATTCAGTCAGGAGAAAGCAGGAAAGTGGCCACAACGGTACCAGATAGCGCACTGGTACAGCGGGCAAAAGAGGGAGACCAACAGGCCTTCGGAGACCTGGTAGACCGGTATAAAGACCCCTCCCTCTCCCTGGCCGTTTCCATTCTCAAAGACACCGCCCTCGCCCAGGATGTGCTGCAGGATGCCTTTATGCGCGTATACCACAGCATTGGCGGGTTTCGGGAGGAAGCCGCCTTTTCCAGTTGGCTCTACCGCATAGTGGTCAATACCAGCTATAACGCCCTCAAGAGCGCCAGGTATCTAAAGAAGACCGAAACCCTGCAGCCTGGACAGGTATATGGCAGCACACAGCCAAAGCCTATGAAAGAAGAAGACCAGCAGAAGTATGTCCAACTGGCCCTCGACCGGCTTAGTGCAGATGAGGCCCTCGTGCTCAGGCTCTTTTACCTCCACGAACTGCAGATACCCGAAATAGCCCATATTACCCGGTTTGGCAAGCCCAAGATCAAGGTCTGTCTTCATCGCGGGCGCAAAAACATGATGAAAAAACTGGAACAACTGGTAGGAAAAGAAGTAAAAGACCTCTTATGAACGAATCATCATTTAAGAACCTCATGAAAATGAGTGCTGTGCATACCCGGGAGAGTTTTACTCCGGACCTCATGCAGCGCATCGTGCAGCAGGAAACTGAGCGCCGCCGTGCCGCCGAAAAGCTCCGGCACCAGCTTATGGTCGTACTGCCCCTTGCCATATTGTTAGTATTGGCCGGAGGTGTATGTGTGTACCTGCTACAGGATTCCATTCTACACCTTGCCGGCAAGGGAGCCATGCGACTCTTCCAGCTCATTACCACAGCCGGCATACTATTTAGCATCAGGGAACTAATAGCACTCAGGCAAAGGAGCCTGTCTGTGGGAGAGTCCAACGTCCAAAAAAAATTCCTTTCCCCCGGTGAAGCTGAGTGAAGCACAACCCTACGTAGGGAAAGGTGGCCGCGACAGTACGCATACGTACCACAGAAAGTAACTTCGAAGAGTAACAGTTACCTTCCCTCAAAGCCAACTCGCGGCCGGAAAGGGCGCCTCACCACTGTTTCATCTATTACCCCAGTCTGTATACTGTTTATCTGTTCAATACCTAAGCGAGGCCAGTCCCATCGGGACCCAGCCTTTGTAGCCCAACAAATCACAATCCACCCTAAGTGCCGTAGGCACGCAGCCTACCTCAAAATTCCTTTCCCCCGGTGAAGCTAAGTGAAGCACCACGCTAGGTAGGGAAAGGTGGCCGCGGCAGTACGCATACGTACCCAAGAAAGTAACTTCGAAGAGCAGTAGTTACCTTCCCTCAAAAGCCAACTCGCGGCCGGAAAGGGCGCTTCACCACTGTTTCATCTATTACCCCAGTCTGTATACTGTTCATCTGTTCATAACCTAAGCTAGGCCAGTCCCATCGGGACGCCGCCTTTGTAGCCCCATAAATCACAATCCACCCTAAGTGCCGTAGGCACGCAGCCTACCCCAAAAACTCCTTTCCCCCGGTAAAGCCGAGTGAAGCACCACGCTACGTAGGGAAAGGGCACCACCTGCTATATTCCTACCAGCCCCCAAAACACCCCGTTTTAAAATCATACCCTGCAGCCACCGCTGATATAAAACTCATTAACCCTCTGCATTATTTTTTTAATATTCGCAGCATACCTTGTTCCATTGAAAAGCAGAGCTGCCGGCATCATTCTCCTCATGTGTCTCATACTTCCCGGTATGTGCACCTGCCTCTGGCTGCAACACCGTAAGGCGGTGGTGCGCAAGGAGGTAAAGCGTATGCTCATGCATGGCGTGGATAAGGAGCAGCTTGTCAGCCTTACCTTTTCACATCAGGAAGCTAAGCAACAGCTCAGGTGGAAACATGCCAGAGAGTTTGCTTATCAGGGCCAGATGTATGATGTCGTCGATTCTGTGGTACAGGGCGACTCCGTCACCTACTGGTGCTGGTGGGACTCAGAAGAGACCGAACTGGAGCAGCAGCTTACCACACTCGCACGCAAAGCCTTCGGGCAGGACCATAATCAGCGCCACAGGCAACAGCAACTTCTCGACTTCTATTTTTCATTATACCATACCATCCCTGCTCAGTGGCAGGCCGGTGCCTGGTCATCCGATGTAAAAAGTAACCTTCCATACCTGAGGACTTATTGCCAGATAAACCAGCCTCCTCCCGTTCCCCCTCCCCGTATGGCCTGATCCGATTTACCTTTAGGGGCCTATAATGCCCCGTCTTGTGCCGGTAGCGCCTGAAGCATCCGGATAGCAACATATTGTTCCTGTCCGTCCATGTAAGCAGCGTCTGCTTCCGTGCCTATTCCTCTATCCTATAATTTTTTAAAAAATCGAATCAGTACATGAAGAGTATATACCTTTTTCTGTTGCTGCTTGCTTTGCCATGTCTGGCAGAAGCACAGGTAGTGACGATTCAGGACTCCGAAACAGGCGAACCCCTTGAGATGGTCGTCCTGTTAAGCCAGAACCCACGCGCATTCGTGACCACCAATAGCCGTGGTCAGGCCGATATCTCCACCTTCCAAGGGCTCGAGGATATCCGCATAAGTTTTATTGGCTATGAAGGCCTCACACGCAGCTATCAGCAACTGGTGGCCGATCCCCTCATCAGCCTGAAGCAAAGCAGCCTCGACCTTGATGCTGTCATCGTTTCAGGTACCCGGTGGAACCAGGTCTCCTCAGACATCCCCTCCCGCATTACCTCCATCACCCCCAGGGAAGTGGCCCTGCAGAACCCTCAGACCGCTGCCGACCTGCTTGGTCTATCCGGTGAGGTGTTCATTCAGAAAAGCCAGCAGGGCGGAGGCAGCCCCATGATACGCGGCTTTGCCACCAATCGCCTCCTCTATACCGTAGACGGCGTACGCATGAACACCGCCATTTTCCGAGGCGGCAATATCCAGAACGTTATCTCCCTGGATCCCTTTGCCATCGAAAATACCGAGATCTTCTTCGGTCCCGGGTCAGTCATATACGGCAGCGATGCCATAGGAGGCGTTATGAGCTTTCAGACAATAGACGCTGAGTTCGGCGTGGATGGCAATACCCTGGTGGCCGGTAATGCCGCTGCCCGATACGCCACCGCCAATAACGAGATGACCGGCCACCTCGATCTCAACATCGGCCTTAAAAAGTGGGCATTCGTCACCAGCTATACCCATACCGACTATGACGATCTGCGCATGGGTAGCAATGGGCCTGATGACTACCTTAACCCCTTTTACGTAGAACGGCGAAACGGCACCGATGTCGTGATAGACAATGACGACCCCGAGATACAGCGGCCATCCGGCTACTCGCAGGATAATTTCATGCAAAAGGTACGCTTTAGTCCCTCCAAAGACTGGGACCTGCAGTATGGCTTCCACTACAGCCAGACCTCCGAATACGGCCGCTACGACCGTCACCAGCGTACCCGCAACGGGCTGCCCCGCTATGCCGAGTGGAACTACGGCCCCCAGAAGTGGATGATGAACAATCTCAGTGCCAACCACCTGGCCCCCACAGGCATGTATGACCAGATCACCATCCGGCTCGCCCAACAGTCATTTGAAGAGAGTCGCATCAGCCGTAACCTCAACGACCCCCAGCGGGAGATAAGAACGGAAGAAGTAGAGGCCTATTCCGCTAATCTCGATCTGCAGAAAAACCTCGGAGACGGACACACCCTGTTTTATGGAGCAGAGTACGTGCTCAATGATGTTACCAGTACCGGCGTGAACGAGAACATAGAGACCGGTACCACCACTCCCGGCCCTGCCCGCTACCCCGATGCCAGCTGGGCTTCGTATGGGGCATACGTGACAGATGAGTACCAGGCCAGTGATAAAGTCATGCTACAGGCAGGCCTGCGATATAACCGCTTCAGCCTCGATGCCACCTTTGATGACACCTTCTACCCCCTTCCCTTTACAGAAGCCGAACTGCATAACGGGTCCCTGACCGGCAGCCTCGGTACCGTCTATCGTCCTACAGATAGCTGGGTGCTCAAAGCCAGTATGGCCACCGGCTTCCGTTCCCCCAATGTAGATGATGTGGGCAAAGTATTTGACTCAGAGCCCGGAGCCGTGGTCGTGCCTAACCCCAACCTCGATGCCGAATATGCCTACAATGCAGAAATAAGCGCCGCGAAGGTGTTTGGTGAATTTCTCAAGGCCGATGTCACCGTTTTCCATACCTGGCTCGAAAATGCCCTTGTACGCCGCGACTTTACCCTCAGTGGCATGGACAGTATCGTATATGATGGTGTGCTCAGCAAGGTACAGGCCATACAAAATGCCTCCGTAGCCCGCGTATACGGTATACAGGCCGGTATCGAAGTCCAGCTTAGCGATAACCTCCGCCTCACCTCTGATTTTAATTACCAGAATGGCGAGGAAGAGCTGGACGACGGCACCACCAGCCCCAGCCGCCATGCCGCCCCCTGGTTTGGCGTTACGCGCCTCAGCTATAACCGCGGCAAGCTAAATCTCCAGGCCTACGCCCTTTATAACGGCACCGTTGAGTACGACGACCTTGCACGCGAAGAACGCGGCAAAACAGAGATATACGCCCTGGATGATAACGGCAACCCCTACGCCCCCGGATGGTATACCCTCAACCTTAAGGCACTGTACCGTTTTTCCAGCCATCTCAGTGTCAGTGCAGGCCTTGAAAATATTACCGACCAGCGCTACCGCCCCTACAGTTCAGGACTGGCCGGCGCAGGCCGTAACCTTATCTTATCGGTAAGAGGCTCCTTCTGATACGGAGTCTCGTTTACATCGAAAGCCGTCTGCCACCTGGTGGGCGGCTTTTTCATTTTTATGTATTGGCATAATGCCAGGGGCTACAAGAAAGGGGCATAGGTCGACTAGCTTTCAATATCCTTACCCGCCACATGATCCGCATGATAAGCCCCTCGGGCCCCCATAGGCTCATCCATACCCACCGTTGTGTCATAGCGCGTCTGGTGCTCCATTTCCGAGTTTACTTCTGCTCCCAGCAGGATCACAAAAGCCGTAATAAAGAACCACATCATCAGTATGATCACCGCTGCAAAGCTGCCGTACGTCTGGTCATAGCTACCGAAATTACTTACATATAAGCTGAATAGGAGAGAAGCCCCTATCCATAAAAAGGCCGCCAATACCGCCCCCCAGCTTACCCAGCGTAGCTCAGCATTGTCACGGTCAGGCGCTATTTTATACAGCAGGCTTAGTGAAAAGATGAGGATCACCAATAGCAGAGGCCACCTTAGCCAGTTGATCAGGTTCTCCGCCACCACCGGCAGATTAATACTATCCACCAAAGCCGGGAAACCCGCTACCAGGGAAAGGCAAATAAAGCCTATCAGGATACCCCCCAGCGTAAAAAGTAGTGTGATGCCATATTTTTTAAGAAAATTCCGCTCATCCAGCTCGTCATAGGCGATATTTACTCCCTCAAATAAGGCCGATGTCCCCTTATTAGCACTCCATAAGCTCAGCAGAATACTAAGCACCAGGCTCCACCCCAGCGTACTCCCCGGTTTAGAAGCCGTCTTTTCCAATATACCCGATAGCATGTCGCTGGCCTGCGGAGGCAGTGCAGCCGTCGCCTGGCTTATTTGCTGTTCTACCTCGGCAGGCTCCATCACCAGCCCATAGATAGAAACTGCCGCCGCTATCGTGGGGAAAATGGCCAGGAAGAAGTAAAAAGCCACTCCGGCTGCCGTGATCTGCACATGGTCCTTTTTCAACTGATCCAGTACCCGCTTGCCTATATCTTTCCAGCCCTTACCCGGTAAGTGCCTTGGTTTACTCGCATCATGCCCCCTCGCTGTCTCTACATTTATATTACTCATACGCTCACTTTCGTTGCTTTCAGAACCCCCTCATTGCTAAAATGTTGAGTACAGAGCTGCACGCAAGGCCAGGTTGCCACTTCACCAGGCCTGCTAAGCGTGTTGATGAACTAGGTAAGGGCAGGATTTCAAAGGCTGCATGACCCAGCCTGTTTGTATTATACCCATAATCTAAGTAAGGGTGATCCTATGCCTATCCTGTGGGTATCCCGTGGGTATCCTATAAGTAACTGACCATAACCGTAAGGGCCTGTTTTCTTGTATTTTCACAAGAATGAAGACACCCGGGAGGCGTATGATATCATGCGCATTTCCCTTACACCTCAATAATTACATGTAGGCTGTTTTTCTAAATCACAGTATGCCGCAGGAGCGTCTACGCGCCGGTTCAGCCTGATAGGTTGTGCTATCTGAATAAAGACCCTACTACAAAGGGCTTTCACTTTTATGGTAGATGTCCCTTATCACCCCGTCAAGCTTTTCCACCGTTCTTTTAAGGTGATGCACAATCACCCGGTTCGCTTCATTGATCAGCCCCTCTTTTTCCACCAGGTCCACCAGTCCGATGATATTCGCTACCGGTGCCCTAAGCAGGTGCGAGTCACGGTAGCTCAGGTCGTTCAGCCGGTCGGTAGCTTCCCTTAGTTGCTCCTCCAGTTCCACACGGTCCGTTATGTCCTCCGTGGCAGCAGCTACCTTCGTCGCTACACCCCCTTCCGCCTCCATCACCCGGTAGTAAGACTGTAACCATATATAATGCCCGTCTCGGTGCAGCATACGAAACCGGTTCGTGATTTCTTCATCACAGCCGGAATGTTTTATCTTTTCCAGATTATCTTTCACCCGGGGAAAGTCTGCCGGGTGAATGATCTTCTCAAAGTAATTTTCGCTAAAGCCCTTTATTTCTTTTTTCGAATACCCCAGCAGATTCGAAGGGTTCGAAAGGGATATCAGGGAGGGGTTCAACAAGTCATAAAGCGTGTAAGTAACCGGGGTCAGTTCCAGGTAGGTGAGGAGTAGGCGCGCGTTCTTGTAGCTCATAGCTGCGGTGTTAGTACATACTATAATATGGGTGCCATCACAGTGGTTTTTAACCGCCTTTATTGAAATAACCACCAGGAAGCCCCTGTAGTTTCAGGCAGGCTTGTATAGCATCGTTTTTTATGTATTATCTATATTGATATATTTGTAATGAACCTAAATACATGATATGCCCGCTATTACCCCTTTTCATCACTGTGCCATTTGTGAAAACCGCCATA
Organism: Roseivirga sp. BDSF3-8; assembly: GCF_041449215.1. NCBI lineage: Bacteria > Pseudomonadati > Bacteroidota > Cytophagia > Cytophagales > Roseivirgaceae > Roseivirga > Roseivirga sp. BDSF3-8. The sequence goes on from NZ_JBGNFV010000002.1 coordinate 19,062, forward strand.
TGGACGGCCTCACCGGTGCCTACTGTAGCCTTACCGGGAATAAGCCTGCCTTCAGTCTAACCTGCGATGATATATCCATAACGACGGAGCTCGAAACGAACCTCAAAGCACTAAATGAAGCCAGGTACCTTGCCCTTGCCGAAAAAGTGCCCGCCATCTTCCACCTTTTCATCTACCTCCTCTTTAGCCTGCTCGCCTTCGGTGCCGGCTATATCCTTATGCAGGCAGCCTGGGCCGTTGGCTGGATTTTCACCTTACCCTTTCTCATTATGGTCATAGGCCTCGTCCTTCTCAGGCAGGCAGTCACCCCCGTTTTCACCTTTAAGAAAGTACTTAAAGAAGCGGATGACAAGCTCTATATAATGAATACCGTACTCCGTACCTACAATATCAGGTATGAGCCTGTCAATGTGAAGGTCAATAAAGACATGCACGGCAACAAAGACGTCACCATGGACATTCGCTATTTCAAAGCCTGAAACAAAGTACCCTTGAAAACCTCCAGAAAACTCCTTTACGGCAAGACCATACTTCTGTCAGTCCTGGCCACCGTAGCCATTACAGTCATCACCGTATACTTCACAGGCATCGAGTCTCACCGCAGCCTGCTGGCAAACTCCTATATCTCATTCGGGGTACTCGCCACCTGCTTTTTCCTGTTTCTGCTCGTTTCCCTGTATAACGGGCTTAATGTGAAAGACGATTATAGCCACAAACTCCACCTCACCTGGCGCAAGTCAAAGAAATTCCTTCCTGACGTGGGAGGGGGCAGCGATTTTCTACCCGACATGGGCGGTGGCGATAACCCCATCGGCGCTTTTTTATTCTGGATAGTAGCCACTATAGTCGTAGTCTTTGTGCTCATCTTTATTCTGCCTTTCATATGGTCAGGCATCGTCTTCATTTTCCTGGCCATTTACTGGGTCATCATCAGGTCACTAAGACTTATTTTTAAAAAGTCGCCTGAGTGTGAGGGAAATGCCCTTAAAAGCATAGGCTACTCCCTCCTCTACACCATGCTCTATATCGGATGGATATTCGGCGTGATCTACCTCGCCTCACTGTTCTGATCAGGCCATGGAGGTGGTACAGGATAGCGCCTGTTAGTGACCAGTTCCGTAAGGCGGTGCAGGCTTTCCCGCATCTCTTCATTCTCCAGCAGGCTCCCCATCCCCAGCTCACGGTAAATACCGTAATCCGGAGGGTTCAGCGTCGGCCGTATGCGCTCTATATTCCGGTAAGGGCCATCCGGGCAGCTCAATGCCAGCGGGCATATCCCACACCGCTCCGGCAGTACCGCTCTGCATGGATTCATATAATTGATAAAGTCCACCGGCAGCGCCAGCCTGTCGCGCAGGGTAATTGTTTTACAGGAGCAACATCGGGGAGCCGGGCATTCCGTAGGGCAGCTCTCTTCTATTCGCGGCAGGTTTCCACCGCAGGCCACCCGGTTACATACCGTATCATTAAAGGTCCTGCATACCGTCAGCGCTGGTATAAACTGCTCATACAGCTCAATACTAACAGCATTCAAGCTCTCCAGCTCACCGGGAAGTCAGACCCAGGTTGGCCGCTACCGACTCAGGTATTTTAGGCGAAACCCCCTGTCCCCAGTCATAGATCAGGCGCTGCAGTACATTCTCCGCAGGGTTTGCCGACCAACCCGCAGCTATGTAAAGTCCTTTTCCCAGCTCGGGCACCACCACCTCTTCCGAGCCGGCATGGTACTTAGAGGCCGGTACCAGAGTCCATTTCCCTTCATTCTTATCCAGGCGAAACAGTCTGATCGTCTCAGGCAGGACCATGTTCGGGCCATCCGGTAATGGAAGGCGCAGGTCCGTTTGTGTGCTTTCCACTTTTACCACCAGCCCCGTTTCACCCAGCGGCAGGTATAGCTCCTCCAGTGATAACACCGAAGGGTCAAGCATGCGGTAGCCCGGCGTGGTGGCAGGTTGTGAAGGGTTACAGGTAGTGAACAGATAAAGGTACACCACCAGTAGAACAGGAATTGTGAGAGATATGTATTGCAGGTTTTTCATTATACTGTGTTTTACCTATAATTTCTTATAAATTCATATTATTATAAATGGCTATTTATAGGCATTTTGGCCTACTGCTGGCAGCACACACAGACTATTCGGTGGCAAAAGCATGTCGCACTTCTCTAAAGCCGAAGTCACCCTCACCAACCAGGCCGATCTGTCTGTACTGGAAGAGGCTTTCAATGACCTCGTACTGCAGCATGACGGCCTGCGGCTGAATGTACACACGGAGACAAACGGCCTGTATATTAATAACAGCCACCTGCAGCAGCGCGCGGTGGTCGATAAATTTGTACTTGAACAGGGAGAGACAGTGGCTAAAGTAAAAGAGCACCTGCTCAGCCGGTTCGACCTGAGCACCTCCCTCATGATAAGCATGACCTATATCCAGCAGGCCGGACAGCCGGACCGGCTGCTCCTTATGGCCCACCACCTTGTCGTGGATGGCATTTCCTGGCGCATCATACTGCAGGACCTGCAAGATGCCTGTCAGGCCCGTAAAGAAGGCCGGGTGCCCACCTTCCCCAAGACAGCCTCACTAAAAGACTGGTCTGCTGCACTGGCTGATTATACCCTGACCCCAGAGGAAGAAGCCTACTGGCAAAACCAGACCGTGGCTGCCCCCATTCCCATGCAGACAGATAATCCCGATGCCGCGATGGCCCACCAGAAGAGCCATACCGTAGCGCTGGATGCTGAGGATACCAGCTACCTGCTGCAGGAGGCACACGCTGCATATAATACCGATGTGCCCGTACTACTCAATACCGCCCTCGCCCTGACCCTGAAGGAGTGGACAGGGGCCGATGAATTCACCGTAGAGCATGAGAACCACGGCCGCCACCTGGAAGAGGTAAATACCTCCCGGACCGTAGGTTGGTTCACCGCCATGTATCCCGTGACCCTCTCCCTCAAAGGAGATGACACAGGCAGCCACATCAAAGGCATAAAAGAGCAGCTCAGACAGGTACCCAATCATGGCCTCGGCTATGGCGTTGGTCGCTACCTTTCTGATGATCCCCTGCCAGCACACAATCCAGCCATCAGGTTCAACTACCTTGGTCAGCTTGACGTCACCTCCGGCAATGACCTCTTCAGCTACGAAAACCAGGAACTCGCCCTGGATTCAGCGCCTGAAAACCACATGAGTACCTGGCTGGAGTGGAACAGCATCGTGACAGACGGACAACTGACGGTAACACTTATCTACAATGAGCAGGCCCATGATGCCGCCACGGCAGATAAACTGGCCGCCGGCTTCATAGAGCACCTGAAGGCCCTGCTGAGGCACCTGCGGGAAGAGGACGACATCCACTTTACCCCGTCAGACTTTGCCGGCGCCTCACTCGATGAGGAAGACCTGGATGCCCTGTTTGGGTAAACACATAACCATTTAATTAAATAAGAGGCCGTCTGCTACTAAGCGGGCGGCCTTTTTAATGAATGAAAGATGAAGTACTGGAATGATGCCTGTTCCGGTATTGCGGTAAAGCAATCATATATATACCAGTAGAGTCGCGATTGATCGCGACTTGCGGCGGATAGCAGAAGGCATATGGGTGAATAATAGCATTGTTAAGTTAGTACATAATAGAATGACGCCTGTTCCTGAATCCTGTAAGGCAATCATATATACCTGTTGAGTCACGATTGATCACTACTCGCGGCAAATAGCAGGGTGTAATGAGTGAATTTTGAAATGGAAAATACTATTTTAGATGTTTGCCTGATTTGGAAAAACTGAACAGACTGTTTTGGCAGCTATTCGGATCAGTGCCCGGATTAATGAAATTATAGGCCTATTTAATAATATATGATTCAACCATCTAAAGAAATGTTAGCCCCGAATAAGGAGGTTAATGGCACCCTGTTACACCAAAGATATAATGAGAAAATAACCAATAAGGAAGTCACATTAGAGGCGAAAGACGTGGTAGGCTCATTTATGGGGTGTTACTTCAAGGACTGCGTGATCCGGATAAAGTGCTCTGCGCAGTATACTATTCACATGACGAATGAATGCAGGTTTGACAATTGCCTGATATGGGCCCATACAAAGCAATCAGGGGGCAACTGGAAGGCCTGGTTTACGGACTGTTCGTTTAAAGGGTGGTATGAGTTGCGCTTTGAAAACGAGATAATAAGCTGCGATTTTTCTGAGGCCAAGGTGGAGTACGTACACTTTTTAGAAAATACTGATAGAAACAACTTGAAAGGCCTTTACTACCCCGTGGTGACGATAAAGGAAATCAATAAACACTATGAAGAGTGGGAAAAAGCCCCTAAGCCCCGGGACTACACGGACCTCGTATGGACAAGCAAGCGAAATGGGGGGCTCATCGCCATGGACCTGAATGCCGTGACCAAAGAGCCGCATACGTTATGGCAGGCAGTGGAACCGCTGGATTTTGTAAGTACCCAATATAAAAGCCAGGACTGACGCCATAGGCAAACCCTACAGGACCTACCGACCCCGGGAACTAAAAATATCAGACAAAGCAGATACAATGGTGGTGTATTACAGCCCTGTTATCTAACAGGAATAGACATTTGTCAAGCCCTGTTTATCATTAGAAAATAAATGATATTAAAGCTTTTGAGGGCAAGCCGGCAGGGGTATATTGGTAGTGCACTACCAACCGATCAACCAATGAAGCGCATCTGCTATGTATGGATAGCTACCCTGGCCATAGTAAGCTACGGCTGCCAGCAGGAAGGAGAGCTTGTGGCACCACAGCCTGATAGCTCATCTCCGGAAATACAATCCGTAGAACACATACGAATAGTCCCTGCAGAAGAGCCCGGCCTGATGGAAAAGCTGCATGAAATGCTATACGTGGACCAATCAGCGAATGGCCGCACCCTAAACACTCATGTGGGGCAGGTAATATTGGAAACTGCCACGAAGGTAACAGACCATAGAAGTGGTACCAAACGGTACAGTTTCCTATTGCAAGCACCCTCACCTTCCCTGGCTACGCGCAATCTGGTATTGAGAGAAGGCCCGGACGGTACCCTTACTGCCTATACTATAACCTATATGCCCGACACGACCTGGGTAGTAGAAACTGAAGGGCAAATGCCTAAAGGCGAATACACAGGCCGAATAAACTTCACTACCCTGGATGGTTTTACCTTTTACTATCTGGACATGATAGATGGCAAGGGTACACTATATGGCCATAAACTGCGGAACGATGTGAATGCACGGGTAGCATGTAACGATGGCAGTGGGGCAGATGGTGGAGGTAACTATGCAGGCGGAGATGGGTACGAGCCCATAGGTACGGGTGACTTTGGGGAATACCCGGAGCCTCTACCAGGAACCGACCCAGACCCGAATGGGTCCTCCGGAGGAGGCAGTAGCGGTGGCTCTGAAGAGCCAATAGATCGTGAAGAGGATAAAGGGGGTACCGGAGATTCAGGCCCTGTGATTTCGCTATACCCCATTGAAGACGGATATAAAAAGGAGGAAGCTATGCGGACTGCTTGTGATGCCCCTGAATATCCTGATAAAAAAGTTTGCGAAGGCGACGATGCCCTTGTGGAAGAGTGTGCCGGTGAACCAATTGGCATGGAGGAGGATACGCGCAGCCCCTATGAATACCTCGCTGACCAATGGGAAGAGGATATCTGCCTGGAAGAAAATTTTGCTGCCAATGAATGCGTTAAAGGAATATGGGATATCATGCGGGAGCATAATGTTGGGTATGAGACGCTTACCCGCTTTACAGGCGACCAACCTGTAGCGGAGTTATGCCTGGACATACAGCCACTGGGTGATTCTATTAATGGCAGAACATTCAATAAGGGCACAGAGATTTTAATTGAGGTAAACAATACAAAACTGTCCTAACCCCTTAAAAATAGGACTAAGATTCTACAAGTTGAGTTGTTAGTTTTAGCTTACCATCTGTTGTCTGTTCCAGTGGCAAGTTACGTAGTTTCTTGGCGCTGTTTGTTCTTTTAAGGAACTGACTGGGCGCTTGTTTTCCAAGGCTGCCATGTAGACGCTCGTGGTTGTAAAAGTTCATAAAGCGATTGAAGGTCTCCTTTGCTTCCTGCAGGTCCTCGAACTCATATTTTGAGCATACGGCGCTTTCTATGATGGAATGAAAGGACTCAATATAGCAGTTCTCCTGCGGTGTAGCTACATGCGTGAACTCATGCTCGATGGCCATTTCCTTTAGGTATTCCCGAAATAGCCCTGCCTCAAACTGACTACCGTTATCGGTTCGTAAGGTTGCTTTTTCAGGTAACTGGTAATGGTAAAGTATTTCTTTCATTAGTTCGATCACCTGGTGCTTGGTCACGCTCCAGGCCAACCTGTAGCCTAATACTCCCCGGGAGTATACATCCAATACGGTAATTAGCAGCGCATTACGATGCTGACCGTGAATATAGATATACTTGATATCGGTCTGCAGGCATTGAAAAGCTGCTTCCGGGCTAGGAAGAAGATCCTGAGCAATGCGTTTGCCACGTTTGTTGCGCCTAATGCGCTGACTGAGCAAGCGAGCCTGCTTCATGAGCCGATAAACTTTTTTCTCGTTGATAACGAGCCTTTCGGTGTTTTTCAACCAGGCCGCTACCTTCTCATAACCATAATCAATAAACTCCTGGCTTAAGAGCCATTCGATCCGCTCCAGCACATAGGCATTGCTGTAAAGAATACCATCATGGCTCAGGGTATGTTGGCTTACTTTACGCCCTCTCTTGCCTGTCTTAGATTGATAGTAATAAGAGCTTCTACTCAGGCCACATAAAGGCAGCACTTTATATGTAGCATAACCCAGGTTAATATACTTTTGAGCAATCATGAGCCTGTACGCTTTTTGGCAGTGCTTTTTTTTAAAAGCTCTTCTTTAATGCGCAGGGCCAGTTCTTTTTCAGCCAGCATCTCTTTTAACTGCTGGTTTTCCTTTTGCAAGCGCTTAAGCTCAGGGTCTACTTTATAATGCTTGCTGGCTAGGGCATCTATGCCACCAGTATCATACTTTTCCTTCCATTGATAGAAAGTATTGCTATAGATACCGTGCTTGCGGATGGTGGCTGTAATGCCTTCCTTTTCTGCTTCTAAAAGAATCTGAAGCTTCTGTTCAGCGGTCCAGTGTCTTCGTTTCATTTGAGATACAAGTTAGTAAAGTTAACTTGTAGAATTCATTGTCCAGTTATTTAGGGGGCTAAGAATAAACTATACCGGTCTAAGCTTTCGATAGCTCGTACAATTTTACACGAATTAATTCATGCTGAGCTATACGCTAAACTAAATGAAGTTGGGGGAATAGAGGCGTTTAATGAATTTAGTGCTTCAAATCCAGCTCCTGACGATTTTACTGCTTTATGGGAGTTTTACAGACTCCATGGAGATGTATATTTTGTAGATGGAGGACACTGGCAGCATGAATTTATGGCGCAAAATTATATCACTTACATGGTAGAGGGACTTAGGGAACTCAAACCATACCTTATGTCTGAACTTTTTATTAATTTTATAGGGCAAGAATATATTAATGGGGAGCCATTTGACTGGGACAAGTTACTGTATTACATGGCTTGGGAAGGACTTCACAAGACCAAAACATTTAATGAAGAGATTGAAGAAAAAGGTCTTAATGAAGAGTATTTAATTTACGTAAAGTCTGTGGATATGGAAAGTGCAACCTATAAGTGTAAGTGATGAAAGTTATATTATTGAGTTTTATCGCGCTATGTATGTCTATTTCTGTTGAGGCATTTGATAAGTCAGATACACTGTACATTTATTTTAAATCTCACCCAAATTTCACCTTTCAAGAAAGTGAAAAGCACTCCCAGGACCCTAACCCCTCCATGGAATACCCCTACCATGGAGGCATGAATTATTTTTTAACATTGAATGGGTCCCAGACAGAAAGCTCAATTCTTTTCTATTACTCTAGCTACATGCCACAGGGCTTAGATTCACAGCCGGGCTATATTCAGGTAGATTCGGCTTATCTGGAGAAGCAGGATTGGTATACCACAGAACAGCTACTGGGAATGAGTAAAACCGAACTTATCAGAACGTTTGATAAGCGTCCCTCGGAGCTGGTGATCATGCTGCTGGACGAAAACTATATGGATACGGAGCCTTATATACTTACAAGAGTATATTTATACTACTCGGCTGAGGAATGACTCAGCCTGCATACCCCTTCCAAACTAACGCAATGGCTCAACATTTAGGTACTAAGAACATACTGCTTTTATTGCTCTTGATAGTATGTACCTTACCTACATACGGGCAAGCTGAAAGCGATACGCTATTTATACGGTTTGAGAAATCGGATGTATTTCATCACGATGAGATTGAGAAGCACCCCATGGATCCACATCCGGAGGTTTTTTTTCCTTTTAACGGTCTGCACGGGTACAGGCTTATTGTAACTCCACATAATCATTCAGTCTATTGGATATTTTCTTCTTATACCCCTGAGGATTCTTCCAGCCCTTTTTCCTATATAAAAGTAGATTCCAGTTACTTAGCTGAAAAAACATGGCTAACTGCACAGGCCATTAAAAATATGCCCTACCAGGACATTATACGTACCTTTCATCCATCGTTTAATCATAATGAAAAAGTACTCATGCTATGGGATACCTCACAGCCTGAAGGCGAAGAGGTATATTTAGTAAGAGTCTACTTTGACTTTGGTGCCTACGAATGAAAGTAAAGGAGCTTAAGAGGAAAGGCCTTAATGAAGATGACACAGCATACGGGAAGTAGATTGAAAACACAGGCTATATCACCTTAGCATATCGGGAAATATCAAGCTATGATTGTCAGTAGACTATTTGTAACCACCCTATTATTAGTCGCTTTTACAGTGCCGGTAATGGCTCAAACGGATACGTTGTTTATAAAATATGATAAATATCCTGGAAGTGAGGTTTTGTATCCTTTTGCCAGTAAAGGTGATTCTTTGAATGCTTTTCCTGATAGTAGCTTAACTATTTACGTTTTTGAAATAGAAGGCAAAAATTTGAGATTTTACTATTCCAGCAACCCTTTGGATGCAAAAGCCCAACCTTTTGTTTATAAAAAAGAAAGGATAGCTGCCTTAAATCAAAAGGTGTTCTATGAGAAAAATTGGTTTGAAAAACACACTTATTCAGAGGCTCTTGAGCTATTCTCCTCAAGCGACAACGTAATTATGCTTTGGGATACCACACAGCCTGAAGGCGAAGAGGTATATTTAGTAAGAGTCTACTTTGACTTTGATGCCTACGAATGAAAAACCAGGACCTTAGTTTGACAGGAGAAGCTAAGGAGGGAGGTTTTATAAAATTGAGACTTACGTATAGGATAGCAATTGCCATTTAAGGGCTGGCTGATTTGACTGCATTGATAATGAAAGCTTCAATAGTGTATCTATTACTAACATTGGCCTCCGTAGTTGCATGGGCTCAGAAATCAGACACCCTATATATCTGTTATCAAAATCACCCTGGCACGGAGTTTTCAATAAAGGATAAACATAGCATGGACCCTAACTCCTCTATGGAATACCCCTATCATGGAGGGATGAGCTATAATTTTAACTTACTTTCATCAGACTCTACGTTTAATGATTGGGTAAGCTTTTTTTATTATAGCTATGTACCTGAGGGTACGGATGTAGTACCGGGCTATATTCAGGTAGATTCGGCTTATCTGGAGAAGCAGGAGTGGTATACCACAGAACAGCTACTGGGAATGAGTAAAACCGAACTTATCAGAACGTTTGATAAGCATCCCTCGGAGCTGGTGATCATGCTGCTGGACGAAAACTATATGGATACGGAGCCTTATATACTTACCAGAGTGTACCTATACTACCCGGCTGAGGAGTGAACTGAATTACAGAATAAGAGAGCTTTGAGTTGTACCTTTTTTAATGAGTGAATTTTGAATGAGGGAATAGTGGAACAATAGAGTTACAGATTAATCCTATGATGGAGGGAGTACCCGTTCCTGAATGCTGTAAGGTGATTATGTGTAACAATAGAAGCGCAATTGATCACGACTCATTGCGGATAGCAAGGGAATGGGTATATAATAGACGAACTAGAGTTTTGAATGGATAGGAGAATAGTTGGAAAGTAAAGAGTAGTGGAGCAGCATTGTGGAAGATGGGCAACTGCTGGTAACGCTTTTTGCAATGACCAGCCCTATCATGCTGCCACGGGGATAGATAAGCGGCCCCCCGCATCATAGAGCACCTGAACGCTCTGTTATACTCCCGGCGGGAAGAGGACGCGACCTGGATGCCCTGATTAGGATAAGCATGAGATAGAGATAGTCACAGAAGCAATAAGGTATAACAAAAAAAGCCTGTGGAGTTCTCCACAGGCTTTTTTCTATATATACTGAATTTATTTAATAACTACTTTTTGGGTATATAATTTACCTGATTGCCTAACAGTGAACACATAAACCCCCGGAGTGAGATTAATTTCATTTGAAAGCAAAATAGGTTCGTTCGGTGATATGCTGTTTGAGTAAACAGGCCTGCCATACATATCTGAGATAATAAGGCTGGCACTTTCAAGCTCAATAAAGCTATCGAATCTGTATGTTATCTTACTTCCATTACCCGGGTTGGGATAAACTACCAGTTGGCCTGGTTTAGGCTGAAGGGTGAGAATAATCACTTTTGAATACTCAAACATGCCATCAAAATCCACTTGTTTCAAGCGGTAGTAGTTGTTCGATAATACAGGCTGGTGATCAATAAATGAATAGTTAATCAACTCATTACTATCACCCTGGCCATCTACGATACCAATTGTAGTAAAATCAGTGCCATCAGCAGAGTGCTGTACCTCGAAGTAATCATTATTTTTTTCAGTGGCAGTGGTCCAGCGCAAAACTGCCGAACGATCCTTAACTTGACCTGTAAATGACACCAGATTAACTGGTAAAGGATTTTCAAAGCCTACAGAACCAAAGGTGAAATATTTCACACTAAAACTACTTCTGTCAGTTGCAGTAACGTGATTGAAGTCAGACCTGACATTTCCTCCACGACTAACCCAGCCCTCCGGAGTATATTCTGCTATTCTTAACATTCCCTGCTCTGTCTCAAGGGGAGAAACTTCACTATAGGCTTCGTCCCAGAACAAACGTATGGTTGCAAATCCGGGGGTTGGACCTTCAATCCTCCAGTATTCTTTACCACTTACATGAACAAGTTCATCTCCTGTTTTTACTGTCTCTGACAGGCCATCTTCTTCCGGGCTATTGTTAAAATACTCTACTGTCCATAAGGCATTTCCGGAATAGCCGAAAACGCTGTTGAGCATGGTCATGGCATATCGATTATCCTTACCTACAGGAAGGTTAACCCTGGAAGTTCCTGAAACTACCCTGAAACCCATCGGGCCATTCACAAAAGAATTGGCATTTCCTGCCATATTTCTGTTGCTTAGAGAGTTCATTATCAGCATAGCACCGGAAGAAGTTCTCATCTTACCATTTTGGAAAGACACAATATTATCGACCTCAAGGTTATCATTAAGTATCACCTCACCGGAGGCTTTATTTATATAGACTGTATTCATGGCGTTGGGGCCAGTGAGGTCTCCGGTAATGTATTGATCGCCTGTACCATCGAAATAAATACGCGAACTGTTAGAACCAAAATTGACCGAAGCACCGGGAAGGATATTTAAATCTCCTTTTAGTCTGAGATAATTATCATTTGTACTATTATCTAAGACGCCTGACTCTACTCTCAGCTCTTCACATATTTCCATATTACCGTAGTAGGGGAGAGTTTTCGTGCCGTTACCGCTGATAATTAGTCTCCTGATCGAATTGGCTTCAGGGGCCACGGTTATATCAAGGTCTCCGGTGTACTCAAGGCCTCCTCCACTACAGGAAAAGAACTGGCTATAATCGCCTGCAGGCAGCGTGGCACGTTGGTTTCCACCAATTGATAATGTACCAGTGCCCGTTACCTTCCCTAAGCTATGTCCGTATGAATTACCCACTATAAGTTTTCCTTCTATCCTGGTTTCATGCGCAAGACGGAGGTTTCCGTTGGCTTGAACACTGCTGTTGGCAGGGATAACGACGATAGCACCTGATGGCCCATCGGCTGGAACGCTGGCAGATGCTCCATAAGTGAACCCTCCATCATCACTCCAGTTATTCTGATTATTCCAGTTGCCGTTAGTACCGGGTCTGTAGGTAAATATCTTGATATTATCAGGTATTGCCGAGTTGGTGCCTGCTGTGTATTCGCCCCCAAGATCGTTACCAGTCAAAGAGAAAATCACCTGATTGCCAGCTTCATCCACAAAGGAGGCAGGAAACTTAAACCAGTCAGTATCTACCAGACGAGCCGGGATATATTGTGCCTCTGAATTACTTCCGCTAAGCAGTACATCTTCCTGTATATAATTAAATGTAAGTATACCCTGCAGATCATTCATGCCAGTGGCTTCAACATCCCAGTAAAACTGCAGCATGTTATTAGGATCCAGGCTGGTTGGGTGGCTGTTGTTTACCTGAACCACTCTCAATGTACCGGCTGTGGTGTTTCCTGATACAGATAGCTCTACAGGCAGATACTTTTGCTGGGGAAAACTTATACCCAGCGGAATACTATACGAGCCAGCCCCTGTCTTTATAGGATAAACAATGCCCAGGTCTGATTGAGAGCCATTAGTAATGATCATTTTATCGGTAGAAAACCCATCTCCTTCCACTCCCAGTGATGCAGATGAAGTGAGGGTAAGCTGCTTATCTCTGATGTCGAATGATCCATTCCGGAATATAAGCTGGTTATTAAATGTAAGTGAATTTGATGCCTGTATCTTATTGAGATTGTCTATTACTGTACGGCCATACGTTCCAGTGCCTGAAAGGGACTGTTTGCTATCACCATTTAATAATAAACCTCCCGTACCTCCGCTAATGTGAGCACCATTTATACTAACATTACCTAATACGGCTACAACGTTATTGTTATCATAAAATGCACCTTGTGCCACTGTGAGGTCTCCTGCTACAGACAAGGCTGTACTGCCTGAGGTCAGGCTCATAGAAGTATTAGGGGTCAGCCATAAATTATAAAAGTCCGTGTCACCGTTTATTGCCTGAATATTGCCATTAAAGTAGGTGGTGTTATTATCAGGAATGAATAGCCCTGAATTATTCATATCACCACCGATGGTAAGTGACAGGCCTCTTGCATCGTATGTTGCTCCCGGCAGGATGTTCAGGTCATTTTCGATGACCAGGGGTACAAGGTAAGTGTAGGCACCTGGGGAGTTAAAACTATTTATGCTAAGGTTTTGAAGGGGTATATTACTGTATACACCAAAACTCTGAGCGACGGGTGTGTCATTATTACCTATAATGATTTCTGCGCTATTGCTCAGGTTATAGCTGCCCGGGTCAAGATAGAGGGCGGCAACCTGTGCGTTATCCTGGCTTCTTACCAAAGTAAGGGTGCCTCCTGAGAGGGTAAAATCACTTGCAGTGTTGATTATCTCGAACACACCTCTGTTATTTTCCGGAGCAGCATTCTTGCCTACCATAACGGCTCCTCCTGTTTGCTCATAAGAAAGGATTCCTGATACGATCTCGGTAAATCTCCTCAACTGTGAGCCAATGACCAGTGTACCACCTGCTACCTGGAGAGTTGCCGTGCCTGTATTACTATACTCGAGGTAGGTATCGGTGCCTGCACCTCCATCCAATAAAAGCTGCCCGGTATTTTCTACGCGCAGAAAACCATTTAATTCCAGACCATACCCATCAGCGGTGAGCCTGGCTGTACCCTGACTCAGGGTAAGACCGCCATCAATGGGTATTGTAAAATCACTGCCGCCAGCATTCAGATCAATATCAAGATCGGGGTGATTAAATATCACCAGACCATTTTCTATACTCAAAGGCTTTTCTGCCTGGTCGGCCAAAGCGTTCAGAGTAAAGTTTGAGTTAAATACCAGTGTGTCTGAAAGGCCGTTTTCTAATCCCACATGCATACGATAAAACTCCGGAGTACTACCAGATGAGTTATTGAGCTCCAGACGACCATTTCCTCTAAAGTCAACAAGTACGTTATCCCCTGTGGTGTTATTTGTGAAAAGGTCTATGGAACCATCGGTGAGTTCTATGCCTTTGCGAATGATTAGCTTATGAAGTAAGCCGTTATTTCCATTGTCTATGTTGAGAACGTTGTTGTCATCATTATCATAAGAGTCCAATTGGAGCAGTCCTATGTCATAAGTGGCTGCGGTAGCAGAGGGAAATCTTAGTCTGCCCTTTCCATTATTACCTAACCTAAGTGTGTCCGTGACTGTCATGGTACCCTCAACTTCAAGACTGGCATCTAATTGTACCACGATAAGGCGTGCCGTAAAGTCATTTTGCCACTTAATGGTGCTGTTAAAGTTATTAGTTCCGTTCAGTCTTATCTGAGGATAGCGCTTGATGTCAGGAGGAATTACGGCCACTCCATTATTTTGTAAGTTGTATGCAAACATGCTACGGCCCTCATTGACGAAGTCACCAAAGTCTCCCTCAAGGTCAGGCGCATCGTTTGTACGCATCAGAAGGGTAATGTCACCGACACCACTTACTAAGCCTAGTTTGCCTGATTCATTTCTGTCGAAACGAAGCCGGCTAAGATCCAACCTGTCAGCTTCAGCCCCAGGCTTCGAATTGAAAATAAGGGCTGAAACTTCAACAGAGCCATTTACATCTATTCTATGCGCTGAAGCGTCACCAGTAGCACTGGGTTGGTTAATGTTGCCATATCCGATAACGGCTACATCCCCGGGACCTGGATAATCCGAGGCGGGTGCACCCATGTGCTTTAGTACAGGGTCGGTAGACCATGTGGCGGCATCATTCCAGTCATTAAAGACGAAGCTTCCGTTATTATCTGCGCGACGGCTGTAATAAATTGCCGGGCTACCCGTAAACTTGAAGCTTTCTCCGGCGGTAATATTTACAGCCTGTAACGGGTATCCACTGCCGCTATTATTCAGCGAGAATGTCAGGCCGCTTATATCTGCTGCAGTTTCACTTGTCCGGGAAAAAGGAGAGGCGTTGAGTACAAAGCCGGGCACCCAGCCTGATGTTACGCCAGAGGGGGTGGCACCACTGTCTATGTCATCCTCATCAGATGCGTATACGGTATAGCTTGCTGTAGGTACGGTGCTAAAGCCTGAGGGAACAACGCGCCAGAAATAGGTAAGGGCATCACCCTGAGGCTGTGCAAGGGTAGGCAGTTCAACATCACCAAGGGACACTCTCACATAGCCTTCATCGCTTACGTCGCTCAGGTTGATTCTTGCGGGGGTAAACCTGTCAACTCCACCACTATTCGTACCCAACGGATAGTAGTATGTGCCATCACCAGGTATGAGACGCAGCAGCCCTAAATCTGATCCGGCTCCGGAAGTACGAATCATAGTACCGGGGCCATAGTCAGATGGATTATCAGAGGCGAGGTTGTCTGCTGTAAGTCCAAATACGCCCAGATCCAGAATTCCTGATGTAAGATATAACGTGCCGCTAACTTTCTGAGAGGCTGTTAGAGTAGTCAGGTTACTAATTTCGTTTAATTCAAAATCAGGAAAAACGCCTGTGCCATCACCGGCAATGGTATGGTCGGTACCACCGGTTACTATTATCCGTCCGGTGGTGGCTGTGATAGTGTCGTTATTTAAAATATTGCCCTGGCTGGTAAGTGTATGGGTATCTATATCGAGTACCCCTGAATAGAGATTAAGCTCATTATTGACAGTAAGGGAGGCCCCGCTTCCACTCAGGCTATAGCCTTCACCGGATAAGTTCAGGATATGTAAATCATCGGCAAGCGTACCGTCAATAGACAAGTTTTGTGCGGTGTTGCCATTAAGGGTAAGTTCAGAGGTTCCATTAGCGTAGGTTGCTCCTGGTGCTATGGTGAAGTCGCCACCTACAGTCAGGGCATAATTCATGGTGCGAAACTCTGTGTTTGATGCAAGGCTAAAATTATTGGTTACCACAAGATCGCCTTGCAGTTCTACCCGTGCCGTATTGCTGGTATTACGGCGGGTTAGTTCAAAATTGTAAAAGTTGGCCGTACTTGATATTTCGCAGGTAGTATTACCTCTTATATTTACAACTACTTTACCTCCGGTTACATTATAGCTGCCGGAGCCACTCAAGATTTCTATACCTCCGGGGTCGTTACCTGTATTATCTTCTATATAGAGGGTGCCACCGGACATAGTAAACACAGCGTCAGCGGTTTCGATATTAAAAAGACCGTAGGTGCCGGATGTTTCACCGCCACCTGGTACTTCATTACCTCTGACATATACGGTGCCTCCGTTTTGAATATATGAGGCTCTGCCTGACCCGCTGCTTGCTGCACGGCACTGAGCTACATCTACAGTTCCACCTTCTACTATAAACTCTCCGTTTTCCTCAGACCAGAAGATAAGACCGGCTGAGTTACGTGTACCTAAGAATCCATCAGTGATACGGACACGGCCATAGATTGAAAGAGCCTGGTTGCTTCCATTTGTCCTTACTGAGGAGCCTGCTCCGTCAGGTACCTGTGTATTGCCACTGGTGGCATTATCATAGGCAGTAGAATATACCTCTACGCCTGTCCCGGCAATCCATAGGGCTCCTTTGCTGCCAATGGCATAGTCTCCATTACCCCCACGGTCTCCACCCTCACTTAGAGTGGGTATAAATACATTTCCACTAAGCTTCAATGTGCCATAGCGAATCCAGAGTGCTTTACGTACTTCTGGGTCTGCAGAAGTAAAAGGGGAGTTACTACGTCTACCTATGCTGTTGGGACCATATAGCGCAAAATTAGCTTTATCGGCCGCGAAGATATCCAGTTCATATGTTTTATCACTCCCTTTCTCAACTACGAGGTTATAAAAATCTGTCGTATTGTTAAGGGTGACTGTGTTGTTTTGTGCACCCTGAAAGCGTACCGTAGCAGCTCCGTTACTGGCAAATTCATTATATACCGGGGCGTTGAGATTAGTGAATCTGACCTGCCCGTTATTTATAAAATCACCCGTGATGATAATCTGGTGGAAGATAGCGTGGTACTCACCGGTGGCAGGCATATTATTACCCGAAATGGAATAGCTACCTGTGGTATTGCCTGTGCCTACCCGGATCTGTCCTGCATTACGAACTTCCACATCAGTGAAATTCAAGGTGCGAATCTGGGTAGATGTCGCATCCCCAATCATGAGGGTACCATTGGTGACGGTGAGCTTTCCGGTAAGGCTCAGGTCAGCAGTAATATTGACTACATTGGCACTGTTATACAGGTTAATAATTACATTATGCAGATTGCGGCTGGTACTAAGATCATAATGCCCCGGGGAGCCTTCCGGCGCCCCGCCTGTATACTCAACGGTACCGCGTGCGGCAAAATCGCTTATGTTGCCTGAGGGGATGTTGTCGGAGGAAATTCTAATACGACCTGCTCCTTCTATGCTGCCAAAGTTATGACCTGTGGTGGTGCCGAGGTCTACTATGCCTCCTTGTTCGATTTCCACTCTGAGGTGGGTTTTATTATTGTTTGGTATGGTCATCGTACGACCGTTGAGTACCACTACGTTGTCGGTAATACCCGGCGTCAGATTATCCGGATTGACCAGGAGGGATCCGTCAGGGTCGAAAGTCCAGTTATCCGGATTATTCCAGCTGCCTGTCTGGTATGAATAAAGTGTGGTACCCGGGGCGCCTTCAATGGGACTTTCCGCTTCATCCAGGGTACCTATGGTATAGTATCCATTTTGAAGCTGTGCATTGCTAAGGTCAAAGTATAGCTGGTCGCCGTTTTGAATGCCCTTACCTGCTGTAGTCACCTGGCTGTACGGACCATTTTGATTACTGCGATACAATAATACATAGTTGGCTATTTCCTGGGGATATTCACCAGCCGGGAAGCCTTCCCTGAAATCAAAAGCCAGGCGGGCGTCTATGGAGCCACCGGCAGGCAGTGTTTTTTCTAGGTACCACTGTCTGCTCCAGCCTGCCTCTGCGCCACTGGATTTTATATTGCCGCTTGCTGAGCGGGCATTTGGGGTATTATCATGGGCAATGAGTAGGTATTCTCCATCAATATCAAGGGATCCGTTTCTTTCACTTATATAAAAGCCGGTACTGCCAGCCAGTGTATGGCTACCATCTGCTTCTTTTCCTATACCGGCCAGGTCAAATGTATAATTGCCGTTATTTCCTGTAAACCGGTCATTAGAGATACTGATGTCGTATTTAGCACTAAGGTAATTATCAACTATGGTACGGCGTGCCTGGTTAAGGTGGTCTCCATAGATAATCATCTCGGCTACATCCACATCATAGTAAGAGGTAAATGCCCGGGCAATGGCTGCCCCGCTATAAGATACAAGTTGCTCCCCGTTGTTACGGCCTCCAAGCTCGGTACCGTTCTGATAGATTTTACGCTGAAAGGTAGCCAGGGAAGAACCCAGATCATGCATGAATATACCGAAGGTACCTTCGGCTGTACCACCGCTACCACTTATCATAGGATCATTGAAGTCGTTGCCGTAGTGGTGGGACATAAAGTTGGTGCCATTCCATCCTGCGTGCAGGTTTTGGTTAGTGCCTGCACCAGTGCCCCCTATCCATAGCTTACGCCCGCCGGTACTGCGCCTGGCAGCTACGATAAATAAGGTGTAGTCTGTATTGACTATTACACTACCATCAATCGGCATAAAGTCAGCGTCGCCTGTATTATCGAAGCGAATAACCGGATGACCGTTTAATGAATTAGTAAGGAATTGGGGTCGTCGTACAGATGCCGGCTGACTGGCATCATTCCCATTGCCAGACCGGTCTGTCCAGGTCTGAACGGCATCACCATTGGTCAGTTCTAACCATTCTGCATCAAGCCAAATACTGTTTGCAGGCTGGCTTCCGGTGCCTTGTGCATTACCTACCCCACCAGGCCCGGTTTGGGCATACAGGCAGGCAGGGAGGAGGCTTACTAAAAGTAGTGTTATGATCCGAATCATAGTAATCGCTTAGTTTCAATAGGTTGAAGGTAGGCAGTAACGCTCTATTAGGGAAAGGGGGCACCCCGGGGCGGGGGCGAGGGCGGGTATGAAAAAGTAGATTTTTGTTAAACTATACCCATCGTTTATCGAAATGGAATAATACTATGGCAGTCGCCTTAAAGTAAAATTATGCAGTAAGCAAAATCTGTGATGAAACTGGTGGACAGAAACAGATAAACGACATATGTAATTTTGTATAAGAAAATAAAGGAGGGAGAGGCGAATTTCAGACGAGAAAGAATAGGAAGAAGTGAAATGATTAAATAAGGCTATCAATAGGATAGCCCTATGAGTGGCAATGGAGGTTACTACTTTGTAGTTACGCCCGGACAATCTGATCAGAATGCCGTGCCACATGAACCAATATGCGTGGTTATTACGCGAAAGAAAGCATTTTGTTAAATTATGAAAGAAGGGTTGAAATAATTTTAATACACAAGGAGCTTGGATAATAGAATTGTTGAGTAACAGAGGAATTGAGTTGTGAGTGTTGAATGAGAGAAGGAGTGAATTGATGAGTAATTGAATAATAGCGTTTTGAGTGGTGAGTTTTTAGTTATGAGTTGGATAGGGAGACGGGGTGCTGACCGAGTGGTTAGTGCTTCTTTGAATGGATGAATTTTGATTGAGTGAATGATGGAATAATAGAGTTAAAGAGTAATCGTAAGATGGGGGAGTGCCTCTTCCTGTATGCTGAGTACGTGTGTCAGTATATTATCGATTGATCGTGACTCGTGGCAGAAATACTGTAAAGAAGAACTGATTAAGTTTGGGGCTTTACTTTCTTAAAAAAAACCTGTGAAGTAGTCAAAAAAATTTCATCTAAAGGCAACAACCGGGCGTAATGAACGTATATAAAGAAAATGAGTAATCATTTTTCATGTTTATTTAGGTTCAGGGTGTCAGACAGCGTCTGGCACCTTTTTTTGTGTCCTGTGGCTTAAGGATGTCTTGTCATAAGGGAAATGAGCTGGTGGCAGGTGGTAATCCCCGAACGTACGCTTATGGCTAAGAGTCAGTGGCAGGGGCTGCCTGTTCTGTATTATCCTGCTCGGGCTGTTGGAACAGGCTTACCTTTTTTAGCAAGTAATAACCAAGAAGGATGATGAGCAGCATGCCCAGGCCCACTGTTACCAGTGATCCCCTGATGCCTGATTTTCTGCGTTCTCCTGGTCTCTTTCTCACTTAATTAGGCTCTTTGTTTGCGGGGAAATCTTTCGGCGAATCAAAAAGTTGCCGGTTTTTTTCCTCCATCTTAGTGGCAATATTCAGGTTTGCCTTTACACTTTTACGTACGTATGCAAATACGCCTGCCAGCACAAAGGTAGCCAATAAGCAGAAAAAGATGTGCAGATAATAGTCGGATATATAGCTAAAGTCCGTATTTAGTGCGAAAGCAAAAATAGTTGACTTGACCTCCATATGTTGGGCTGTATGTGTTTGAAAGTACCTTATCAATTCTCATTCCAGCCAGTTGAAGGTATGAATATAGCTTCTTTTTTTTAAAGAATTTATCTAAATAGTTAAAAAAGAAGGAAGTCATTGGAACTAAGCTATATAGCCCATTTTATCTTATATATTTTACATAAGTGGCGGATTGGGATGTTCAGGCCAGTATGATTGGTTTAGTATAGAGATCAGGTCTTTTCCAGCAGGTAAGTGAAGTCATAGTCCCAGTAGTAGCCGAGCCATTGACTTTTTTTCAGGTTTCCGTGCTATACTCCATACAGCCACTGTATAATGGTATTTTTGATCAATGCTGCAGGTATAAAGGCCTGATTATGAGTTTTTTTGATGAAGTACTGATGGGGTCAGGCAGGGAAAATATTTCTGCCTATTGTGTATATCGTGATAATGACGAGGATGATGAGGATGGCTTTTTGGCCAAATAGGATATTTCGCCAGCGGAGTACCCGGGGGCCAGGCTTGGAGAGCATGTCATAGGCCATGCCAAGAAGTATATAAGGAAGGAAGATGACCAGCAGGGCATTCATACGAAATGCTGAGGCCACATCAAGATTAAGGAGGTGATGGACGGCTCGCTGTGAGCCGCAACCGGGACATTGCAGTCCGGTATACTTATTAAAAGGACAACGGGGGAAAATACCGGCTACCTCGGGGTTGAATGTTTTATATACCACACCCAATCCGATAAGTACCACAAGCACTATCCCCCATTTTAAGATCTTAGAACTGTCCACTGTCAAGCATAGCTCCGCCAATACCCAGTGCCATCATAAGGATGTAGATTACCACACCGGCAATACCGATGATAGCTCCGATCTTGGTCCACTTGCCGGCTTCCTTAGAAGCATGCATAGCCCCCTGAATGTCACCACTATGAAAGCGTCCTTCTACTTTAGATGCATTGATAATTCCTACAATGCCAAGAGGAAGACAGCAAAATATGGTAACGAGGATAGACTCTACCAGCCAGGTCTTAGGTGGTTTTTGATCGTTCATTTGGTTCTGAATAAGAGTGAATGAATAAATTTGGAAGCCAATTAAAGAAAAGTCTAAAAATAATCCTAAAGCTTTCTTTATCAGTAAAGTACGTCCATAGTTATCCACATCGCTTTTCGGATGTTGTTGTTAGTCAATTAGTTGTTGATTTTTACAGGCATTACTTGCCGGCAATACATGCGATACTTCGCTTTTTCTAACTCCACAGGCAGTATCAAACATCCTGCTACCGTATTGGTAGTAATGGGAGTGCCTGACTAAATAAACCCACTATATGTCCGAATTTCTTATTCAGAACTGCCAGTTATACAGACCATTTTACCCTACAAATAATAAACACTTCCAGGTGAGGGTAAAAGACCACAAGATTGTGGCGGTGGAGGAGAGTGGCTACCGCACGGGTAAAGTGAAATCATTCGATGCGCAGAACCGTACCCTGGTCCCCAGTTATAAAGACTCTCATATCCATCTGCTCCGCTTTTCGCTGATGAAAAGGGAGCGCGACCTGCGGCATGTGAATACCTGGAAGCATCTGCAGGAGGAATTGTGTGACGATAAGGAGAAATCTTCGCTTTCGCATAATGGGTGGATCGTGGGGCGGGGCCTTACGGATGATCAGTTCCTGGACCGGCAGGCTAATCTACGGGCAAGTGACCTGGATTCGCTGCCGATAGATATGCCCATCTTTTTGCTGCATCAGGACGGGCATGAATGCCTGCTGAACAGTATAGCCATTAAAGAGGTGCAAAAAAATAAAGACCTGGAAAAGGAACATGACGCCTTTATAGAAAAGGATGAGGAAGGGAACTGGACTGGCCGCTTTATGGACACGGCTGTGCATTTCATCAAAATGAACTTCCGGAATAAAACATGCGCAGACGCTAAGACGGCCCTGAAGGATGTATTTCCCTACCTCGCAGAGTACGGCATCACCCATGTTGATTCTGACGATCTGAACTATGTGGGGAGTTATGATAAGGTGTGGCAGGCCTATACGGAACTGGACCAGGAGGTGGGATTACCCTTTGGTGCCTACCTGCATCACTATGTGTACTGGAAGAAGGACATGGAAAACTTCCTGAAAAATAATAAGCACCGGACCGGTCAGGGTGAGGGCAATGTGCGTGTGGGGGCTTTTAAGATCTTTGTGGATGGCACCTACCGGCTGCACACTGCCGCACTTAGCCTGCCATATGAGGATGTGGGAGGCTGCGGCAACCTGATCTACGATGAGAAGGAGTTGACAGAGATGCTGAAACTGGCCGAGGAAAACCGTATGCAGGTGGCCATGCACTGCATAGGGGACCGGGCCGTGGAAGCGGCGGCCATTGCCATTATCAATGCAAATGGCAGGCAGTGTAACCCGATGAGGCACCGCATCATCCATATGCAAACCACCCGGACAGACCTGATGAAGACACTGGCCCGCTATAAGATTCCGGTGGAGACACAGCCGGGTTTTCTGCAGGATGACTGGTCTTCCTATAGTAAATGGGTGGGTAAAGAACGTGAGCCGATGGTAGGTGTAGGGCAGAGTCTGATAGATAATGAGGTGGTCTTTACCAGTAGCTCAGATGCCCCTATAGGCCCACTGAACCCGGCAGAGCATATTTATTCTGCAGTAAACCGTACGGATAATAACGGCCAGCCTGCCGGTGGGTGGCAGCCCCGGGAGAAGATGTCGGTACACCACGCCTTTGACAGCTACTGCGGCACACCGACTTACCTGAACCATTCGGATAAATATACCGGCTGCCTGCTGCCGGGCTATAATGCGGACATGATGCTACTTGAGAAGCACCCGATGGAGGTAGACCCCATGGAGCTTAATAAGATCAAGGTAGAGGCACTCTGGTACCGTGGGCGGCAGGTATTTGACCGGTATGGTAACTAGGCCGTGCTGCCCAAACTATAAAACATGCTCTTCCAGCATTTCTATGTGGCTGTAATCGCGTCGTGACAGGGTGAAGAAAAAAGTAGTCCCATGTCCCTCGGTGGATTGCAGCCATATTTTGCCGCCCTGAGCTTCTACCAGCTTCTTCACTATCGCCAGTCCTATCCCACTGCCGCGAATACCGTCGCGGTCTTTATTTGCGGCTACGGTAAACAGTTCGAAGATCTTGCTTTGCTTATCTTCCGGTATGCCCGGGCCATTGTCCTTCACATAAAAGTGATAGCCTTTCTGATCCTCATCCATGCCCAACTCTATCTTTATGTCATCAGTGTCATTATATTTGATGGCATTGGTGATCAGATTTACCAGTATTTGGGTAAGGGCGGTATGGTTTAGCCTCAGTTCCCTGAGGTTTGTTTTCAGTACTAATTCTACCTGGTCAGGAATGACCAGTATCTCCTTAATTTCCTGTAATAATTCACGGGGGTCTACTAGAGAGGGAGGTTCTTCCAGCACCTTATCAGACCGGCGATACTCCAGCAGGCTTTGTATCATGTCGCCCAGCCTGCGGGAGCTTTTCATGATCATTTTGACTATTTTTTCCGCTTCCTTATCCAGCTCATCAGCGTGGCCCATTATTAATATCTCGGCCAGGCTGTGGATATTTTGCAAAGGGGACTTCATGTCATGGGCAGCTACATAGGCAAACTCTTCCAGTTCCGTGGTTCGCTTCTCCATCTGCCTCAGGGTACCTTCGAGGGTAAGGCGGGAACGTCTCAGTTCTATCAGGTTCATAACCTGGTTTGATAGCGCCTTTAGTGATTTAGCCTGTTGCTGCGTAAGCTGCCGGGGCTTTTTATCCATTACGCATAAGCTGCCAAGGGCATAGCCTTCCTTATTCACCAGCGGTGCACCGGCATAGAATACAAAGTGCGGATCTTTCGTAACCATTGGGTTATTCTTAAACCGCTTGTCTTCGCGGGCATCCGATACGATCAGCAGATCGTCCGGTTGGTTAATGGCGTGTGAGCAAAAGGAATGTTCGCGGGGAGTTTCTGCAGCATCATGGTAACCATGGCTGGATTTGAACCACTGTCGCTCACTATCCACCAATGATATCAGGGATATTTCGGTGCCACATATTTCAGAGGCAATCATGGTAAGGTCGTCGTAATCTTTTTCCGGAAGGGTATCAAGTATGTTGTAACTGGCTAACTGGCGCAATCTTTCCCCTTCCGTCTTCAATGTTGAGGCTTCTTTCATACGGGATTTATGCTATGCACATGCATTAAAGCCCCTGAAAGCCCCATTGGTTTTAAAAATCTCCCTTAAAAATCGGTTGAGTGCCCTGTTTTTATAAAAAAGAAGGTCCCGGTTATGCCGGGACCTGGTTCATCAGGTAATGGAAAGCCATGCTATATCAGCCTTCCAGTTCTGCAAATACCGTCTCCTTCACATCCTTAGGTAACTGGTCTATTATATGGTCCAGTTGTCCCGTACTCAGGTAGGTGATATAAAGCGTTTTCAATACCGTAAGTACGATTTCACGGCTGGGTTCATCCCAGTCAAAGTCCTTCTCCCCGAATAGCCTCTGCCGTTCTTTTACCCGTTCCACAAAATCTTCCATGGTACGGAACTCGTCGGTCTTTTCAGCGTACTTCCACTGGTGTACATAGAGGCCTTTCAGCAGCATAGGTAGCTGGGCCATCAGGTCAAAGGATTCGGATATTGTGATCCGGTCCCGTACGGTATGCAATACGGCTTTCAGAATCCTCAGCGTCTGCTCCGGCTGGTTACGGTGGTTAAGTTCTTCAGATAAGGTTATGATAAATTGGTCTGCTTCCTGTTTGTATTTTTCAAAGTGATGCATGGATAGTCTTCTTTTATTTACACAATCATTTATGTCTTATTAACTATCTGAAAACCTGAGTGTTATTAATGATTTAAATTGTGCGGAAGAAACTGCCCTGTGGGTGTCAGGATTCTTTGCGCCAGTCCTCACACCCTGCTGTTTCGTCTCCTCTTACCTTTTCCGTTAATGGGAAATGCCTGCCGAATAAGGCGTGGAAGATGAGGGTGGCAGAATGGCTATCAGGTGTATAAAGGGCTGTATGCGTCCATTCCCTGCTTGCCAGAGCGAAGGGTACCTGCCGGTATTCCGGAAATTGAGCACCAATCAGCCGTGCGAGGGCTTTCATAGGGCGTTCATACTCATAACAGGGCGAAATGGTCAGGGCCACACGTGAGTGATAGAGCCGGTTACGCTCTCTGAGCTCCTGCTCTGCCGTGCGTAACAGGTCGGGGAGGGTCACTTCAAGCCGGTCCAGCCCGATGAGTGAATAGTAAGGGCCGAGCAGACTAATAAAAAAGTGAAGCTCTTTAATATAGGTCAGGTTGCCGGAGGTCTTTTTTTCTATCGTGATGGCTCCGCTATAGCATGGGTAGAGGACGGCCGTTGTCTCACGGACGGGTTTGTCAAGCCCTCCCTTAAGGTAGGCTTTAAAGGCTTTCCATTTTTCTTTGTAATAGACCTTGTCCTGAAAGTTGCTTCTTAGTAAACGGTTATATCGTTCATACTCCTTGGTTTTGAGCAGGTCTCCCGCCGTCAGCCCTTTTTCTGCAGGAGGGTAGTAGCGTTTTATCGTTTCGTAAATGGTGCTGTAATCATATTCTTCCGTATCTCCGACATTCCCGACAAGCATGATAAGTAAGTAAAAGAGGTTACCTGTGTTTTATTGAAGCTTCAAATATGGCAGGCTTGTCTGCTAATTTCGAATCTTGCCGGAAGTTTTTTTAGATTATAGCTTTAGGTTCGAGTGATTCTCATTTCAGAGAATCCATGTATTCGGCTATCAATCCAATAAGTAATTTGTACATAAAAGCTATTCTGGTAATAAATGCCCTGTTGATGTGTTTGGCTATGATAGGTTTACTTTTCCTGGTGTGGGATATCTATGCTTTTTTCCAGGATACATCTACGTATAACCAAGTGCATCATTTGGATACCGGTGAGGCAGGCTGGCAGTGGGCTTACCTGAAGTTTCATGCATTTGCCATACCTGTCTGCTTGTTGTTCAGCCTGAGCGCTGCCGCCCGATACCTGAAGGGTACAGACACGGCCATAAAGTTTAATAACCTGATGCTTTTGGTGGTCCTTGTGAGTGTGCTGGTGGCCATGACTGACCGGTTGGCATAAGTAAAGCAATTAAAAAAGCCTGTGGCGTAAGCTTTTTTAAAATGCTTCTTCAGTCATGGCATTGTTGAGCATGCCGCCGGCAATATTGCCTGTCGCAACCGCATGAGAAACCGCCCTTAACGGACTTGCGTTATCGCCGCAAGCATATATTCCTTCCACCGTTGTTTTTTGAAACATATCTACTTGTAGTAAGCCCTGCTCATTCAGTTCACAACCAAGCTGCCCGGGGATAGGACAATGTTGCTCAATAGCAGGCCGGGAATAGAGTGCCTTTAACCTGAATCTAGTCTTATCGTTAAAAACAATCTCTTTTAAATAGCCACTTTCATGAGTTAATTCAGCGATGTCATTTTCAATGATTTGAATATGGTTTGCTGCTAGTTTATCAGTTTGCTCCTGCGTCAGGGTTGAACGGCCATTTGTGAAGAGGGTCAGGTGCTTTGTCCAATTAATGATAAGCCTGGCATAATGATAAGCAGTATCTCCATTAGCTAATATGCCTGTTATTTCATTCTTAACTTCGTATCCGTGGCAGTAGGGGCAATGTAGAATGGATATGCCCCAGCACTCGGCAAACCCATTCATTTCAGGCATTATATCTTTTATCCCTGTGGCGAAAATGAGTTTCCTGGCTGTAAATGCTTTTCCGCTATCTGTCCTGATCAGAAATCCATGGGATGTCTTTTCACCACTTACGGCAATGTCTTGATGAAACGTTACGGTGTCATAGGCTAAAACCTGTGCTTTGGCATTTTTGGCTATGGCCGCCGGAGTCTCCCCATCCTGGGTGATGAAATTGTGCGAATGTGGCGTTTGCCGGTTACAGGGTGCTCCACTGTCTATGATCAGCACATTCCTTAAAGCCCTCCCCAAGGTCATGGCTGCAGAAAGCCCTGCATAGCTGCCACCTATTATAATTACGTCAAAAATTTCACTGTCTGCCATTACCTTATGCTTTAGGGATATGTATAATAAATCTGCTTATGCGTCAAAAGCATAGACATTTCTGTTACGTTATTTCGTAGCGATGATATGGTTCGGGTCTTTTACCCTTCAAATGAAGTACGGCGTTTCCACCGGAGGTTCTGCACATGGGCATACCCTATCACCAGCGAGCCTGCAACAGACAGACCAACGGAGACCCAGGTATTTACCACAGACTGGCATTGATTAACAGTAAGAAGCCTGCTACGAAAAGCACCGGTATAAAATGCTGCCTGTGAGATATAAATCCGCTTAGCACTGAGAATACGCCTACCAAAAGGGCAAAGGCAATTATGGTCCATTCGATCCATTCACTGTCCACCATTCGTTGTACGGCATCGAAGCCAAATAGAAAAAACAAGCAATGAACCATGCAGATCACAGATGTACACATGCCGATCTTATCTAATGTATAGGTAATGCCTTTTTTACTCATAATCACCGTTGTATTTTGTTCGTAACGTCCTGTATATCGTCCGCCGTATGAGGCCTTTGCGCTAACAGAATGTGAATGTAATGTAGATGCGACTTTGTTGCAAGTATGGTGTTGATTTTAATTATCTTCTGTGCTGAGGGGCTCCTAAAGAGGGTGATAGAACCTGTAAGAGAAACAGAGGTTGGCCGAAACAAGTTATTATGCAATAGTGTCGCATGATTGACCGTTGTATTGATGCTTAAAGGAATTAATAAGATATGTGTGATAGTGGAAAGGGGTTTGGTTGAAGAAATAGGCAGATGACAGTCTTTTCCTGATATCAGCTACAGGCTACAGCCTTACCAATTTTGTGCGACTATGGAGCGGAGGGTGGTGCATGCTTATTCAAACCAAGGCTATACGGTCTTACATAAAAAAAACCGCAAGCTGTAAGGACAACCTGCGGTTTCAGTTTTCTTAGGATTAGAGGGTTATTCTTCCTCTTCCATGGCTTCTTCGTGCTCGGCCTTCATCTGCTCATGGTCTGCTTTGATCTTTTCATGATCCTGCATCATGTTATCATGCTCTGACTTCATGTTTTGATGTTCTGCCTGCATGGATTCATGGTCACTTTTCATTTCTTCAGAGGAGATT
Source organism: Roseivirga sp. BDSF3-8 (assembly GCF_041449215.1). NCBI lineage: Bacteria > Pseudomonadati > Bacteroidota > Cytophagia > Cytophagales > Roseivirgaceae > Roseivirga > Roseivirga sp. BDSF3-8. The sequence continues at coordinate 47,780 of NZ_JBGNFV010000002.1, forward strand.
TCTCCTGCTGCGTGTTTTTTCCTCAAGCTCATTATGCTTGGCTATCAGTGATTCGTGCTGAGCTATAAGGTCTTCATGTCTGTTGATAATTTCCTTGTGGGATTCCTCCATAGCCATGTGTGTGCTATCCATTTCTCCACCTGCCATTTCCTGGTGGTTCCTAAAAAAGCATTTTATATGTAATATAAAGCTGTTTTACAGCCTGTTAACTTAGTTTTAGCAGCTTGGTGTAAGCGTTCACGTGTAGTAAGTATTGAGTAAAAAGAGCAAGAGTAAAATAAATATAATTATATTTTACTTCACTGCTTAAGCAGTAACTTATTCTATGAAGCGCAAGGGGGAAAGGCTTCATGTAATACAGTATTTTCGTATGGTAAGGTGCGGAGGGGAACAGGTGGTCTTACGGCTTGTACGGGGTTAGTTTAAGCTATCCTATAGTGGATACATGATGCTCTGGCAAATTATAGTCAATGGGGCATAATACCCGGCTCAAATGATTCAGGGGATATACCAGTAGGAAACACCCCACCACCTTTTATTCAATAGCCTGTCGCTACTATATCCTTGTAAGAGTGCGTGGGGGCGTACGAGGCTGCCAGGGTTTAGCGTAAACAAAAAGCCCGGGCCATTGGCCCGGGCTGAGAAGTTTCAAACAAATAGTAGTGAACAGTTTTTACCTTACCGGTTTACATCGTAGATGTTCTTCTCGATAAACTTCTGCTGTATTTCAGCTTTTGAATAAGCGACCTCGAAATCCACGTAGTTCTGTGGTTTATCAATCTCGTTAATACCGGTCTTCTTATTAGTCACGTACTCATTTATGAATACGTACACACTGTCACCGGCTACACGTGATACCTTCATGGTGCTGTAGTCACCGTCCAGCTTGTATTCGTATACATCTCCTGCAGCAGGGTTAGATATATACTCGGCATTTTTTTTATCGTTTTCACCACTGGCATATACACCAAAGGCCACCAGCATCACGATCAGGAAAAGCCCGCTGAATTTCCAGAAGGGTACTTTGGTCTCGTTCTTCAAGTTCTTATAGTCATTGACGCTGTCACCGGTCATCTCTTTATTAGTAACCGTGTGCTTGCAGTGGCCGCACTGTGAGGCGCCTACTCTCCCTATGGGAAAAACGGGTATCCAGAATATGTGGGCATGCTTGCTAAATACGCTATAGCTTACTGAGCCCTTGGTTCCACAACTGACGCATGTAGCTGTGTTGGATTGGGCAGACTTAAGGTGGGTGGCTTTGCTACCGTAGATAATCATTGTTTTTCATGTTAGAATATACACGTACTAATAGCTGGTCATGCTCTTTTTAAAGAAAATAACCGGCCTGCCTGGAGGGGCATCGTTTTTTATGTCCCTCACGTGCAAACAGGTATATATTTCCAGGCTAATTTACCAGCATGGTAATAGAATGTAAAGACGATGTATGATTATTTGAATAATGGTGGGAATTGTAACCTGCTTTGGGGAGGAATATTTTAAGGGTGGGAAATGAGATAGGTGAAAAAAGGCTGATTTGGCCTTTGGGGCTGATCTTTTTACCTCAATGTCCAGTCAGCGGGCGCTTTAAGTTCTGCAGAAAGGTAGGTAGCAGCATGAGGCAAGCACCTGCCCATAGCCACCACTGTCCGGTAAAAGACAGGAAGTAGCCGCAGGCCAGCAGGGCAATGCCTGCAAGATACACCCCAAGTGACAAGCGGGCGCCGCGCTGCAGGTATCTGTAGGTAAGCCATGCTGATGAGGTAAGGAAAAGTGCCGCCAGCACATAAATAAGCCAGGGAGTATAGGGCAGGTTTTCTATACCGGCCAGGCCCATCATGCCGGCATAGGCTGCCCAGCACATGGGGCATTTAGGGAAAAGGACCAGGGCTACGGAGCTAAGTGTATTCAGCGCTGAGCCGCTTTTGGTGGCTGATGAAGTCCGGTTGCAATCACAGTTCATAGCGTAAGGGGAGTAAGGTGGGAAATAGAGGGTGTGTATTCGTGCACCTGCTGCCAGAAATCAGCATGAGGCCAGCGGCCTTCTTCGCGGTAATACTGCCTGCGCAGGGTATGGTAGTTTCGGTAGGTGCCTTTTAGCAGATAGTTATATGTTTCCAGCCCTTCATAGCGTCCGCTGAAGTAGTCACGGATGGCATGGCATGCCCAGGCACTTGTTTCCAGCGCTTTTGTGATGCCCTGGCCGGAGAGGGGGTCATAGGCGCTGGCGGCATCACCGCAAGCCAGCCAGCCGTTCAGGCTGTCGCTGAAGCCGGCTTTTTTATCGAGCTCTTGAGAGTGAGCGGCATGCACGGATATTTTTTCCGGGCGTGAATGGGAGAGGAGATGTTTTTTAATGGTCGTCGTTTGTAGCAGAAGATCGTACCAGTCTTCTGGCTTTTGTACCTCCAGGCGTCTGCCGGTCTCCGGGTGGGTCATGAAGGCCACGGCGGCTTTTTGGCCAGGCAGGGCAGCCATGTACCACCATCCGTTTTCCACCGCTTCAATCAGTGTTACCGGAGACTGTGTATCTGCAGGTAACCAGGCATAGTAGCCCAGCAGGTGATGGTCTACGCGGCGCGTAGCTCCCTGGGCCTCGGCCAGGTAGGCCTTTCGGCCGGTAGCATCTACCACAAAGTCTGCAGTGCATATACGGGCGTGTTCTCCATGCAGGCATAACTGCCATACGCCCATTTCACTTTTTGCACCGAATACGCGGGTATTTTGCAGCAGGGTAGCGCCTTGTTTGCCGGCAGCCCGGGCAAGTTGGCTGTCGAAGGCGGGGCGTGAGAGGTGCCATCCGGGGGTAGTGTATGTTCTGTGGGCCGGTGTGTCACTGCCCCAGCAGGCCTGTATGCCCTGTGAGGGGTGATGGTGTGTCAGCATATCCGCTACCGGTATTCCCAGCTTAGCCAGAAGGGGGGTAGCTGCAGAGGGGATGCTCTCACCCGCACGCCGGGCGGTGTACTCTTCCGCCTCAGCTATGAGGACAGGCCCTATACCTGCCTGCAATAAGTGGATAGCCAGGGCAGCCCCTGCGGGGCCGCCTCCGGCTATCACTACCTTATAGTGGGTGTGAACCATAGTCATTGTTTACTTATTTGTCTCCTTGCTGTCCAGCAGATGTGCCTTAAGCAATAGCCAGCTAAAGTCTGCAGATAGCTGACCGGTGGTCTCTTTCATGTCCAGTGACTTATACATGCCTGCACTTGAGTGGCAGCCCATGCAGCTCTCCGTGCCGTAGATCACGATGGTACTGCTACCGCCTTCGGTAAGGTTCTGTGCCTGCTGGTTACCTTTCTGGAAGAAGGTTTCCATGCTCATGTTCGTGAGGAAAGCAATATTAGGATCGCCTCCCGGCTTATTCAGTACGCCTTCCGGGATGTTATTCGGGTCGGCAGGTGGTACGCTCTGGTCCAGCGGATACTGGGTGTCCACCAGGCGGAAATACTGCCAGGGGCTGTTCTGTGTGGCAAAGTAGGCCTGCATGGCACGGTTTACTTTCTCTACCCGTCGGGGTATGTCTATCATGCGCTTGGCCTGGGTCTTCAGTACACTACTTTCCTGGTAGTAAGTGGTGTCGTAGGCTTTTTTAGCTGCTTCACTGCTTATCAGTACATTCACCGGGCATATCTCGCATGTAGGGTCAGTAAGGATAGGGTGGATATTTTGCTCTGTACCATTGACGATGGTGGAGTTTTCTTCCAGCAGGTCTATATGCTCAAAGGTAGACCACACCCACTGGCTGGCAGTCGCCGTCTTCTGGCTTATGTGCATGCCCACCAGCCCCAGCGTCACTTGCTTCCATCTATCATCGTTGCCGATGGTATCATGAACCCATGACTCCATGGTGAGGTACCGCTCGCTGATGTCTTCCGGCATCATCACCTTCCAGGCCAGTTTTACCTCGATGGCGCCTTCGGTATCGCCGCCGTATACCCCTTCGGTAAAGTCCAGGTTTTTACCGGGATTGTTTTTGATCCATTCTACCTGCCCGTTTACATTGTAGAGCTTATTGTCTACCACATAGTCAAATTCCTCCTCATTCATCAGGATTTCGTAGTAGAGCACATTACCATTCTGGTCCCACACCGGGCCGGTAAAAGCCTGTGTTTCTTCATTGGCTACGTTACCGGGATGGTCTACGGCACTCGTGAGGTGGGCTATTCGGACATTTCTGCCTTTATCAGCGGCTGCCTGTGGCAGGGTGAGCAATTCGGCGGGTAGTCCGTCCGTGTCACGGGCGCTGCCCCAGGGTTCCGGTGCCTCCCCATTCTCCTGGTACACTTCATAGTACTCCTTCCAGGTAGTCCATGCAGGCAGGCCTTCGCTGGTTATAGAGGGCTGAGGGTTTCCCTGGGCATCCACAGGCCAGTTTATGGCGGCAAATGCCTGCCAGCTATAGATGTTGAAAACGACATTAAGCGAATCTATTTCCCCGGCATTTTTCAGGGCTTCCTGTGTGGCAGGGTTTACATCATGCGGTATGTCTGCGGTAAAGGTGGGTACCGTTATGCCCGGCATACCTGGCCATACTTCCGGCCCCGGTTCCAGGGGGGTGTCGGTAGAGCCGGTACCCGTATTACAGGCAGTAAATACTGCCAGGCCCAGCAGCATCAGGGCCGCTTTTTTTAAATGAGTAGATGATTTCAGCATGGTCTTATTTTTTAGATTTATCAGGTGTATTGGATAGTGCCGCCTGCCGCATGGCCTTGCCCGTATCCGTAAGCGGGTTGTGGTCGGCAAACTGTGTGAGGTTAGAGGGCTCCTCATCCGTAACGACGAAGCCAGGGCCATTTTTGTCGGTATTAGCCACCACAAAGCCAAGCTTGCTCCATTCGGTGACCATTTTCAGGTCTCCTGCTTTGTTTTGAGGAATACCAAGTGCCCAGTTCATCGGGGCGGGGTAGGTGTAGCCCTTCCCATCCGCCTTGGTTTTGCGCAGCGTTACCTGCATGGGGCGGTGCACAGGCCACCACAGCGTGGGGTTGGTGCGGTTCATGTCTTCCAGCAGCTTGTCGCCTGTGCTGCCGGGGTATATCTGGTTCCAGTCCTCGTATGTGATGTCGATCAACTGGCTGGAGCACTCGTTAAAGTCCGACTGCCAGGGGAGGGCACTGTACTTGGTGAGGTCGCCCGGCTCCAGTCCATCGCTCAGTTTGTTCATAGGGGCAGGTTGCAGACTGGTTTCATTATATGATACCCCCGGGGTGGTGCCCACACTATTGTTCTGCATACTGGGGCCGAAGTTGTCCGAGGCTTTCAGGCGGTAGGGAGCTTTGTATATCGCCGGATTACGTAGGATCCAGCACACCTCACCACCGGGGCAAAAGGCACCACCGAGCACATTTGCCAGTGAACCACGGTCCAGTTTCCGGCCGGCGTCTTCTGCGGCCGGTTCCTTTGTCACCCCTTCTTCCTTGTCATTAATGAACTTGCCCTCTGCCCACTGGGCCAGAATGAATAGCTGATAGTTGGTCATGCGCAGAAACTTACTGGGCAGGGTGTTGGTGATGGGATTATCACCGGCCAGCATGGGCATCAGTGCCTGGTTAAAGGCGCGGTTAGAAGGAGGGGCTGAGCGATTGTAAAACTCATTCTCTTCGCCCGGCTGCCTCAGCACATTATAGATGTACTCACGCATCGGCTTTGCCTTATCCGAGGGGTCGCCCATCATACTCAGGTCAAAGTTACCTCCCTGCCCGGTGTTATGGGGCTGGAAGCTCTGCCCGATAAAGGTGGTCACATACTGCATATTGAAGGGTCGTTCCAGTATGGGCCATATGTCCCTGTAAAAGAGGGGGTAGTAGTCAGGATTATAATATTTGATCTCCCTGCGCCAGCGGAATAGTTCATCCGGTGTCTCAGGCGTTTCCGGATTATTCCAGTTACCGGTACCATAAATATGCGTGTCCGTAGCAAAGTAGCGCATCATCAGGTCATACACTACCTCGTCATAGGTGATCATGTCCATCAGTTCAGGTGCATAGCGCGGGTAGCCCGTAATGACCCAGGCAGGGTCTTCGAGCAGCAGGTAGCGGTATTGCTGGTCCAGCTCATCGTAGTACTTCAGCTTGGCATACACCGGACCGTCGGAGGTGTCGTCAAACCAGCCGTCATTATTCGCGTAGGTGGATATGGAGGGCTCGCCGAAGCCGCTTTTGAGGCTGCCGCTGCGTCCGTAGCCACCGAGGAAGATTAGCTCCTGGCTGTCATTGGACATCATTTCACCCAGCGTGTCAATGCTATAGGGCTCCAGTGCGGGGGGAAAGGTCTGGCTGTAGAGCGGGTTTTCGCCTTTCGCAAAGGAAGCACGACGCTGGCCGGTGCAATTTATGGTTTGCGGCCCCGGGTCAATGATGAGTGCCTGGCGCTTGCCGGGGTCGGTGATGTGGGCATTACGCAGCGGATGATCCGGCGCATAGCCATGCTCACCTTCCAGTTGGGCAAACTCGTACCAGGCGGCCTTCTTATTGGCCGGGTAGGCTGTCCATTCTATATCCACCAGTTTGCCTTTGCTGCCGATACCCTGTATGGTATCTCCTATCTTTAAGGGCCTGCCTTGGGGGTTATCGTTATCGTAAACCATTACCCGAAAGCGTGCTGCCTGGCGCCGTATGCGCCCCTGACTGTCTTTATAGGTATTTACTTTTTCACCGGTCGGATTGCCCTGTGGGTCGCATTCCAGGGGCACCTCACCCCCGCCGTCAGGGCTCAGGTAAAAAGAATCTGTACTGTCACCCACACGGGCTACGCCTATGGATGGGTGTATGCTATATGTTGTCATACTCATAGTGATCGAATTTTTTAATCAAAGAAGCGGAGGCTTACCCCATCCATGTGGATTCCTTTCTCATAGTATTCACCGGCGGGTGTCATGGCTACTACCTGCACGCTGATGTCCTTTTCGGCTGCTCCGTTCATTTCAGCCGCTATTTCCTTTACCGTTTCGGTGGCATCCAGTCGTATGTTAGACACGGAGTTGTGGTCCCGGCCCCGGAAGTCAAAAGGCCGCCTGGCCAGCAGTCCGCGAGGGTCGCAGTGGCCTTCGCCTCCTATGCAGGGCCCGTGGCCGAAGGTGGCAAAGGAACCCACCAGGTGCTTATGCGCCTGCCCGTTGGTAGCCTTTAATGCCGACTCGGGTGATGCCTCAGGGTGGTTTAGAAATACATAAATGAAGAGGCTGTCCACCTGCCGCTCCAGTCCGTGGATCATCACCTCTGCCCGCTGATGCTTTTTCAGCACGCTTGATTTTACGCCCACCTGCTGGCTGTTCATCTTCTGCAGGTTGCGGATGCCGGAGGTCTGGAAGAAGTGCGCGTCGGATACGTAGTCATAGCCGAGCTTGTGGTAATCCAGCATGTCTCTTACGGTAAAGTAAAAGGGTACCATCACGTCGCTCAGGTCGCTGGGGTTTACATCGGGATGGCGCTCCTGCCACTGCGCCCACATGCGGTCTACATTACTGTGGTGGCCCCAGAAGATGGGGTCGTAGGCCGCAAAAAGGTCGTTGAACATGTCCCCGTTTGCCGGTTCATTCGTAAAGCCGGTGAAGGTGTCAGGGTTAGCCCCTCCACTCCAGATGTGGCCGGTATTGTGCGGGTTCATGCTCAGCACGCCGAAACTCTGGTTGGCCACGTGCCCGCCGCCAAAGTCGCGCCATCTTCCCAGTTGCATGATCTGCTCGATGTCCTCCGCACGGGGGTAGTGGTGGTGAAATTGGGCCAGCTCGTCATCCATTACCTGGGTGCCATCACTTTTATAGAACTGGGCCGGGTAGCGAAGTCTGTGGTAGAGAGGGTTTTCGGCTACCAGCGCTGTGTCTAGCTTATTTCGCCACTCGTATACGGTTTCATTGGCTGGTTTATCTGTCTGGCTGTAGGTAAGTCCGGCACCGCGATAAAGGGAGGTGCTGCTGTTAAAGTCTTTGCCCTGGTTCTTTTTCAGGTTGTCCAGGTACTCGGCAGGCATGCCTTGGCTTTCCATCTGGCTTATCAGGCTTTTGCTGATCATGCCCCGGTAGGGGGTGGGGATAGTACCGCATTTCTCATCCGGCTGCACGCGCCCCTCATTATAGGCGGGGTAGGTCCAGTCCCAGTAGGGGAGGGTTACCGATGGGTGGATATCCTGCAGGGCCTGCTCGAAGGTATAAAGGTAGGCGCGGTGCCATGGAAGGAACTGCTCCCAGCCGTGCTGGCAGGTGTCCCCGTGTATCTGTGCCCAGCTATGGTAGCTACGCTTATCGTTCGGGTATTCGTTCAGCTTCATGAGCTCCCCGAAGGCATAGCGGAGGTTCGCCAGCTCATCCGGCGTGAGGTTTTCGGCGTTCTTCCGCATCTTCAGCCCGCCCTGTCCGCTCTGCCAGTCGTTGAGGTTCGCATTTGAGGCCTTTATGGAATCGGCCCCGGTAGCTAGTTTATAAGTGTCAGAGGTGTTCTCCTGTCCCTTATTGCTTTCGGCATAGTCATCCCCGGGGCAGCCATCGTCTATCCACTGGCTGATGAAACGTATGTCGCTTTCAGCCACAGTTTTACCACCCCACATCAGTTGGGGGTAGTGGGTATTGTCAAAGGGCCACTGCCCTCGCAGGCCACGTATCAGGCCTGAGGCATCTCCTCTGCCAGGCTGGTGTGATTCGGGGGCAGGAGCGGCCTCAGGTGTGGAGCCGCAGCAACTGCTTTCCTTTTTGGCAGGGGCAGGGTTCTCCGCTTTTTTGGAGCCACAGCAACTGCCCTCAGTGGGGCTGCCGGCACTTGTACTGCGTACGTCTCGGCGCAGGTCTGCCGGGCGGCGGCGCGCGGTTACCAGTTTTTGATAGTCATGAGGGGCAGGAGCATTTGCTGTAATGGCGTTTTCTTCTGCCGGTGCGATCATGCGTACTCCGGCTACTTCTACCTGCTTGAATGCCTCCAGCGGCAGTTGCCAGAACTTTCCTGCGCCATTGTATTGGGCCGCGCTACCATTATCAGCGTCGTCCAGTATGTGTTTTACGCGTGCATACCGGCTAAGGCCCTTTTCAGGGGTATCGGGCTGGTCTGTCATCTTATTCCTTCGTTAGTGATTTGGGCACATCTATTTCATCTGTGCGTTTACTGTCCTCTTTATGGGACAGAGAAGGCAAACGTAATGGCAGCTGCCGGATTTTTTTTGCCCTTCAGGCCCGGATGTTGCTCCTGATTAGCTCATGGTTATGATTGCCAGATTTTTACGGGTTAAAATGACTGCATGGGGCCAGGGGAGGACTCTGGCTATTCCCTGATCCTTTTTTCTATTATCAATTGATAGACGCAAGGGATAACTATGAGGTTGAGGAAGGTGGCGGTGAGCAATCCTCCCAGTATAACGACAGCCATAGGGCTCTGTATCTCGTTGCCCGGTTCACTGCCTTTCAGGGCCAGTGGGATAAGGGCGAACCCTGTGGTGAAGGCGGTCATAAGTATAGGATTGAGCCGGTCTCTGGCACCGGCGAGCATAAGCTGCCCTCCCGCAAGTCCTTCTTTCCGCAGGTCTTCATAGCGCGAAACGAGCAGGATGCCATTTCGCGTAGCGATACCAAACAGGCTGATGAAGCCTATAGTGGCGGCAATACTGATGATGCCGGATGTGAAGTAGACGATCATGATGCCTCCGATAAGGGCGAGGGGAAGGTTGAGCAGAACGATGAAAGCAAGCCTGACATCTCTAAACTCAAGGTAGAGCAGGAGGTAAATGAGTAGTATGGCTAGTACGGCCGTGAGCAGGAGCATTTGCGAAGCCTTCGCCTCGCTTTCAAACTGCCCGCCATATTCTATCCGGTACCCTTCCGGCATGTCGATAGTGCCTGATACTACCTCCTGAATCTCATTGACCACGCCGCGAAGGTCACGGTTCTGTACATTAGCGGCTACCACGATCTTGCGCTGCACATTCTCACGGCTTATGGTGTTGGGGCTGCTTACGGACTGTACGTTGGCCAGTTCGGTGAGTGGAGCCATGCTGCCGTTTGGCAAGGTGATAAGTGCATGGCTTATGTTGCGGATGGAATTGCGCGATTCAGGGCGGAACCTGACTATCAGGTCGAAATACTTCTGCCCCTCGTAGATCTCCCCGGCTTTCTCCCCGGCAAATGCCACATCTACCTGGTGCATGAGGTCCCCCACGGTCATGCCATGGGCCGCAAGCATGTGCCTCCTGGGAGTGATGCGCAACTGGGGCACTTCTATTTGCTGGTCTACCGCTACGTCTGCTATGCCTTCGATGGGGGTGATGGTGTTCTCTATGCTTTTTCCCAGCTCGAAAAGCTTTTGCAGGTCATCACCAAATACTTTGATAGCTATGTTAGCGCGCGTACCGGACAGCATGTGATCTATCCTGTGGGCAATGGGCTGCCCCAGGCTAATATTGATGCCGGGTACAGTGCTGAGTTTGGTCCGGACCTCTTTAAAGAACTGCTCTTTTGTCTTGTCTTCCAGGGTAAAGGGCACGTCTATTTCGGCTGCATTTACTCCCTGGGCATGCTCGTCCAGTTCAGCCCGGCCGGTGCGTCGGGTCACTACCTCTACTTCGGACATTTCCAGGAGGATTTCCTCCACCATCTTGCCGGCCTTATTACTTTCTTCAATGGACATGCCCGGTATACCTACGGCACTTATGACCAGGGAGCCTTCATTAAACTCGGGCAGGAAGCTCCGGCCTAGCTGGGTAAAGAGGATCAGGCTGACTCCGAATGCTATGAGGGTGAGGCCAATGACCGTTTTTGGGAAACGCAGTACATAATGTAGTACCCGCCCATAATGTTTTTGCAGCCACCGTTCTACGCGGGTGCCTCCGGCCTTTTGGCTTAACTTCTTCCTGCTTTTGAGCAGGTATGAGCATAAGACCGGCGTCACGGTCACGGCCACCAGTAGTGAGGTAAGTACTGAGGTAATAAAGGCCACCCCAAGAGGCCTGAGCAGACGGCCTTCCATGCCGCTCAGGAAGAAGAGGGGAACAAATGAAACAATGATGATGAGGGTGGCGATGATGATGGAACTGCGTATCTCTACACTCGCCTCGCGCACCACGGTGAGCACCGGCTGCCGTGTGGCTTTTGGCTTACGTATGTTTTCGCGCAGGCGCTTGTATACATTTTCCACATCAATGATGGCATCATCCACCAGGGCGCCTATGGCAATGGCCATGCCTCCCAGGCTCATGGTGTTGATGGTGTAGCCTAATAGCTTAAGGACAATGACGGATACGAGCAGTGAGACGGGGATGGCAATAAGGGAGATAAGGGTGGTGCGCCAGTTCATCAGGAAAATGAATAGCACGATGATGACGAAAAAAGCCCCTTCCAGCAGGGTCTGGTTCAGGTTATCTATCGATGCTTCAATAAAGTCTGCCTGTCTGAAAATGTGGCTTTCTATATGCACCCTGCCGGGGAGGGTCTTTTGCAAATCGGCGAGGGCGGCATCCAGCCGTTCGGTCAGGTCCAGGGTGTTTACATCAGGCTGTTTGGATATGGTGAGGATCACGGCGGGGGAGGCATTCAGTGAACCGTCGCCGATCTTATCCGCAGCGCCTACCTTTACCTGGGCCACCTCACGCAGTTTGACTACGCCGTCATCCGTCTGCCTTACGACGGCCTCTCCAAGCTCCTCTATTGAGTAAGCACGGCCGCTTCCTTTTACCAGGTATTGATTGCCATATTGATTAAGGAACCCGCCGGGAGCATTTACATTAGCTGCCTGCACCTTTTTCAGCAGTTCGCCGAGGCTTATGTTATGATACCTCAGCTTTTCAGGATGTGCCAGCACCTGGTATTGCTTGTATTCACCGCCAATGACCACTACGTTGGCAATACCACCTATGGCTTTTACTCTTGGTCTGATGGTCCAGTCGGCCAGGGTTCGTAGCTCCATAGGGCTCAGGCTATCAGAGCTGAGGCCCAGCAGCATGACTTCCCCCATAATAGAGGAGATGGGGGCCAGGATGGGGTGCTGACCTCTGAGGGCAGGTTTTCCTGCACCAGCGGGATACGCTCGCTTACTATCTGCCGGGCCCGGTAGATGTCGGTGCCCCACTCAAACTCCACCCACACAATAGAAATACCTGCTGCGGAGGACGAACGGATGCGCCGTACGTTTGGCGAGCCGTTCATGGCAGTCTCGAGTTGGTAAGTGACTAGTCTTTCCACTTCCTCAGACTCCAGGCCGTGGGCTTCCGTCAATATGGTGACGGTAGGGGCGGTGAGGTCAGGAAATACATCCACGTTCATCTCCCGCGCGAGATAAAGCCCTGCCACACTTAACAGTACTGCCCCCAGCAAGACCATTATGCGATTTTGTAAGGATGCAGCGAGTATTTTATTTAACATGTGAAATTTAAGTTTTTAGTGCTTAGTTGTTTGAGGTTTGTCCCAACTGTCAATTTGTAACCCGGCATTCTCAATTCTCCCATCTCTGTACTTATTTAGTTTTTAGTTTTAAGTGCTTAGTGTTTAGTTGATGGTGCGATACCCTGACTCAAAACTCATAACTCAACACTCAAAACTTTCCCGTCACTGTACTTATTTAGTTTTTAGTTATGAGTGCTTAGTGTTTAGTTGGTGCTGCTGTACCTCAACTCAAAACTCACAACTCAACACTGAAAACTTTCCCATCCTTGTGCTTGGTTAGTATTTAGTTGGTGCTGCGGTACCCCAACTCATTCCCCACCATTCAAAACTTTCAATTCAAAACTTCTTTCCATTTTTCAATTCACTCTGTGTGGTCTTGACGATAGAGGTGAGCAGGCGGATGAGCTCATCGCAGGCTTCCATTTCAATCGTAAAATCATAGGTGACAAGCTGACTTTTCTGAAGTAAAAAGAGCCAGTATTTTGATTCACGGGCTTCTTTAGATGAGATAGACATTTTAGCCAGAAAGTCTTTTCTGCTTTGACCGGCCAGCGCTTCCGATATATTTGCGCCTATAGAGGTGCCACTACGTAGCAATTGCTTTGACAGGACATACTCCTTCTGCGCTTTGCATAACTTATAGAGCTCTATGATCTGCAAAGCGAATAGTATGGCTTTTTCCTCTACAATGCTTTTCCCTTTCATTTATTTAGTGGTTAGTTAATGGTACTTTCTGCCGGCTCTTTATTTGTCGCTCGATATTTGAGGTTATCCTCATCTCTGTGCCTGGTTTAGTGTTTAGTTTTAAGTGCTTAGTGTTTAGTTAATGGTGCCTTTCTCTAACTCAAAACTCAAAATTCAAAACTCACAACTCTACATACCCTATCAGTGTGCGTGGCCATGTGCGGGAGCCTGTCCGGCCATAGAGGCCATTTTTACCTGGAAGGCACCTTCTGTAACCACCACTTCGCCCGGATTCAGTCCTTCCGTGATTTCTGTTTCGTGGCCATTTTGCTTTCCTATCTTCACATAGCGTCTTTTGAAGGTTTCACCACCGGTCTGGACGATCACCGAATACTGACCGTAGTCTTCCAGCAGTGCTGAGGAGGGTATTACCGTGCTTGCGCTGGCTTCACCTATGGCAAGTTGTACCTCGGTAAAGCTGCCCTGTGGCATCTGCACTGCCTCACTTACCCGGGCAAATACTGAAAGGTTAGCCTGCCCGCTACTTACCTTTCTGTCCACTGACAACACCTCACCGCTGCTCTCTTTCAGGCTTGACCACACGCCTTGCCGTGGCTGATACCATATATTCTGAATGTCTGCCATAGAAAGGCCTGCCGAGGCACTTACTTTTGCTTCCAATACGCTGTTGCTCTGGCGGCTCACCGTCAGCAGGCGGGCCCCCTCCTCTACAAAATCACCGTTGCCGGCAGTAATAGAGGTGATATAGCCATCGAAAGGGGAGAAGATGCTCTTTTTACCTCCTGATACACCGGCTGTCAGAGACTGATAAGTAGCCCTGGCCACCTCATACTTTTGCTGAGCCTGCTCCAGTTCCGCTCCGGGGATGATCTTTGACTCGTTCAGCTTCTTTTTTCGCTCATACTCAGCCTTTGCCTGCTCCAGAGAGGCGCGGGCTTTTTGAATTTCTGCGCTAAGGTTATTCGCTGTAAGGCCCTCCGTGCTAAGGGTCATCAGAGGCTGCCCGGCTTTCACGGCGGTGCCTTCTGTCAGGTTTTCATAGCTGAAATTCACCCTGCCTGTAGAGGTGGCCACCAATGTATGCATGTCTGAAGGGGCTGTATTCCAGGTGCCTGAGGTGTTTATTACCTCATATATAGGTTTTTGCACGACCATGGCTGTCCGGAAGTCCATTTTCCAGGCCTGTTCTTTTGAAAAAGATATCCCCCCTTCCTCTGCCTCATGGCTTGTCGCTTCGGCTGCGGCCTCCTCTGTGGGGTACACCCGTACCTCGTTAATAGTGATTCTGTCAGTGAATCCCGAAGCTTGTAAATCGAACACCAGCGTATACTCACCAGGCTCCTTTGGCTGCAAGGCAGGGGTAAAGATGCCTGGGGAAGCAGGCCCCTCCGCCGTGTTTCTGATACCGCTACGTCCCCTGATCAGGCTGGCCGTTACCTTACCCTCTGTTACAGGCTCATGCCCCTGAAGCCTGGTTAGGTGGGCAGCAAAGCGGCTGGTTTTTCCGGCCACCAGGGCGGGAAACTCTACAAACAGCTCTGTCTGGTCTGTCCATACGGTGTAGGAGGCAGTGGCCCCGCTCTCATGAGAATGCCCGCCCTCTTCTCCGTGCGCATGTCCGCCGGAGGCTTCGTGGCTATGGCCGCCACCCAGCTGCCCGCAGGCAGTCAGGGCAAGGGCCAGTGCTATTAATAAAAGCCTCATGGATCAGTGGTCGTGGTCATGGTGAGACGTACCCTCTTCATGCATGTGGGTGCTATCTTCCGATACTTCGAATTCCTCCTGCTCGTGCATGTGGTCGTGGGCATCCTCCCCATGGGCATGGTCGTGCTCATCCCCTGCATGGGTATGCTCTGTGGCATCAGGGCCGTGCTCATGCCCGTGATCATTTTCAGAGGCTTTTTCCGAGCACGCCATAGCGAAAGTGAATAGTAGTGCGAATAGAATAGTCGAGATTTTCATGACTTATAGATTAAGATTAAAATGAATCAAAGAGTATGTTTTAAAAGGTCGGTCTGGAGCTGAAAAAGCGTCTTTTCCATTTCCAGCATCGTGTCGTAAGCCTGGCGATAAAAGTCCAGCTCCTGGTAGTATGCTATGAAGGATAATTCCCCCAGCCGGTAGGCCTGTAGCAGCAAGTCCTCTGTGTTTAGTTCGCCCAGTGTTTGCCGGTACTCGCGGTATTTGTGTGCCTTATGCTGTAGCTGGCTGAACTGTTCGTCAAATTCCGCACGGGCCTTTATGATAGTGGCTTCGGCATGGTTGTCTTTGTATTCCAGGTCTTTGCGTGCGGCCTTTACGGTATGGCGGCTGCTCCAGAGGGGTATGCTCAGGCCTGCATATACTCCCGAAAAGCTTACCTGCGAATCGTTCTGGTAGTTATATCCCGCCGTAAGGTCAGGGAGTACCTGATGCCGGGTCAGCTTTAGTTGCTGTTCAGCTATGGCCTGTTGCTTTTGCAGTTGCTGCAGAGCCGGGTCCATAGCCAGTTTGGTCTGCCACAGGCTGTCTTTTTCTCCGGCAGTAAGCAGCCTCATGTCATACGCTGCCTGCTCCAGGGTGAGCGGCTCCCCGCCATTTAGCCGGGCAAGGTGGCGTAAGGTGATTTGCCGCTTACTTTCTATTTCTTCTATGGTGAACTGCTCCTGCATCCAGGCCAGCCGGGCCTTGTTGAGGTCGAGTATGCCCACCTGGTCTTGTTCAAACAGCTCCTGCACCTGCTCATAGATGTTCTGTGCCTGCCGGTGGCGTAGCGTTTCCACCTCCAGTCTTTTATTAAGGTACACCAGTTCCAGGCAATACCCGGCGGCCTCCAGGAGGACGGCCTGCCTGCGTGACTCATAGTCAAGGCGCAGTCCCTCCGCCTGTTTCTTTATGAGATTACTTCTTGCACCATATACCGTGGGAAATTCCATGGACTGGCTAATCTCCAGCTCGCGGTAGTTTCCTTGGGCACCGGAGCCGAATGGCAGGTAGTAGGCAGCCACCCGCGGGTCTGGCAGGGTGTTGCCTGACTTCAGCGCCAGCTCACGGCTTTCGATGTAGGTAGCCAGGGCTGTAAGCTCTTTATTGTTCTGTTCTATTTCCTGCAGGATAGCTGTCATACTGCCCGCCTGACCATCTACTCGGGCAGATAACAGGTATACGCACAGGGCGAACACCACGTGTTTTTTCATGAGAAAAGGGGATTATAAAAGTGATCCGATGCAGCAAGTGGGCAGTACTGCTGTGTACCGCTGCCTGCTGATTTTACGCACAGGCGAGGGCAGGCGGACCACGTAAGGGAGGGGCGTCAGGATAGTAAAGTGATGGGGGGAAAAGGGCTGTGTACCCTGGCGGAGAGGGTTCTTTACCTATAGTATAGTCGATAGAAAACGGGCTGCCGGCCATTGACTGACTTTGGCCTGCCGCATCTTTTACCTGCTTTCCATACGCGATTGGGGTGCCATATTGCAGATGGAAGGCTCCTGTATGGCTATAGCCCTCAGCAAATAGGGGAATAAGATGGCCCTTATCCGAGTCGCATTCTTTTTGTGGATCAGGCTGGTGATCGCCAGCGCTTTCATCTTGGCTGTGTCCGTGATGGTGATGATGGTCATGGTCGTGCGAGTGGGCCTTCTGTTCATGCCCATGAGCGTGCGACTCACCCGTGACCTTGTGATGATGGTGAGGCACGACATTGTGCATGATCATGATTCCCATGATCAGGGCAAGGAATGCTGATTGTATTTGCCGTGCTGATGCCATGTACTTCAAAAGTAACGAAAATTTTCCAGATAGAGCAGGCGTGCGCGCCCTGCGGGATGTGGATGGCGTGATTGTGGGCGGAAAGCGCTGTGATTCAGTAAAAAGGCTTTTTGTAATATTATTCTTACCGGAACATATGTGTTTTTTTATGGAATCGTGCGTTTTTCTTATCCCTGTTATGTACATCAATGTG
This sequence comes from Roseivirga sp. BDSF3-8, assembly GCF_041449215.1. Lineage (NCBI taxonomy): Bacteria > Pseudomonadati > Bacteroidota > Cytophagia > Cytophagales > Roseivirgaceae > Roseivirga > Roseivirga sp. BDSF3-8. The sequence continues at coordinate 64,780 of NZ_JBGNFV010000002.1, forward strand.
ACCAAATCATGAAATATGCTTTTGCCTTACTAACCAGCCTGATCATTTCCGGAAATGCTTTTTCACCATCAGACGCTACCGCCCTGCCGCCGGATGAAGCGGCTTTTGAACTGGCGATGGAGTTTTACCATGATGAATCATATAAAGTGGCCCTCGATATGTTCAGTGAGTTTATGGATGATTTTCCGGAAAGTGACCTGCTGGCCCGTGCTGACTATAATAGGGCTATGCTGCTTTTGTATAACGGCCGGCATGAGGAGGCTATTCCGGTTTTTAAGGAGATACTGGTCTCTGGCTATAATGAACATGATGAGACAGGGGGCATAATGGAGCAGTACGCCCTGTACAAACACCATAGCGCGACCCACCTGGCATTGGTCTACCTGGAAAGGGAGGAGTGGGACAGTGCGGCCACGTATATCCGTATGTTTGACGAGGTATACCCCTATCAGCACTTCTGTGGCAATGAGCTTACTGCCGATGCTATATTTACCTCCCTGTGCTATGCCCGGCTGTACCGGGGCCAGGGGCAGCCGGAAAAAGCCATAAAGGAACTCTTACCCCACATCTTCGACAGCGGCCTGGCAGACCACAGCGAAGTACAGGACATGCTTATCGAGCTGCTGGATGAAACTTATACCGGGGAGGAGGCGACCGGGATCATGGAAAAAGCGGTTAATTCGGTAAAAGTGAAGAAGAATCAGGTACAGATGCGGCTTTTCGGAGAAAAAATAACCTTGAACAGGTACTGGTATATTTATGATGATAATGGAGAGATGGACGATTTGTCGGAGAAAGATAAAGCAATAATAATGATCCGTAGCAACGTCGTTTTTACCCGGTACCTCTAAGTATAATCTGCTATATTGAGGAGGTGGAAGCTATAACATACCGCCTGCTTCAGCCTGATGAGGCAGGCGAATACCGCACACTCAGGCTACGCTGCCTCAAAGAAAATCCCATGGCATTTGCTACGAGTTTTGAAGAAGAGCAGGCGAATGAAAAGCTACGTTTTCATGAGGCGATAGCGTCCGGCGACCCGGATGATTTTGTGATGGGGGCTTTTCAGGGCCCTTCCTGCGTAGGCATATGCGGGCATTTGCGTGAAAAAAAAGGTAAGGCCAGGCACACCGGCCGGCTGCTGCAGGTATATGTACATTCGGAACAGCAGGGCAGGGGGGTAGGCTCAAAGCTGATCCTTGCTACGGTAGATCACGTATTTAATAAATTAGGGGTCGAAATGGTCACCCTGGGCGTGGTAGCCCGTAACGAGGGGGCCCTGTCCACCTACACCCGGCTGGGTTTTGAACAATATGGCCTGCTTAAAAAGTATCTTTATTATGAAGGTAACTACTATGATGAGGTGCTGATGGCGAAATATAAATAAGTCCTGTATAAGTACGTTTCTCCTCCTGGCACCTCCCTACACATGCCATTGACTTTTCCCTTCCTGCATTGCTTCGGAATTTATCTTGACTTATTTTGTTTTTCTTAGTATTAAGATGGGCGGGAATCATTTACTATGATCCTAAATCCTGTTAGCTTTGTTGCAGCAGGTAACAACTGGTTATTTAACCCCTTGACTTTCACTATATGGCAGGAAAACAAACCCCAAATGTAAAATGTGAGGATTGTGAGTTCAGACAGCAGTCGCTGTTCGGCGTGCTTTGCGGCCATGAGCTGGATGATCTGAACGAAGCAAAATCCTGTACCGCCTATAAAAAAGGCCAGGTACTTTTATATGAAGGAACTCGCCCCCTGGGTGTATTTTGCATTAATAGGGGTAAGGTAAAAGTGTATAAGCTGGGTATAGATGGTAAGGAGCAAATAATCCGTATTGCCAAAGAGGGTGATATCCTCGGCTATAAGGCCATGATCAGTAATGAGACCTACCCCGTGACCGCTGAAACCCTCGAGCCCTGCACCATCTGCTTCCTGCCCAAAACCGATTTTCTCAGTCTGCTATCCAATAACCAGGAGTTTAACCAAAAACTGCTACAGGCCGTATGTCACGAACTCGGCGTAATGGCGGATAACCTTACGAACCTGGCACAGAAAAGTGTACGCGAACGCCTGGCCGTTACGCTGCTCATGCTCAGGGATACCTATGGGATAGATGGTGAGCGGGAAGAGGTGGAGATCAATTTAACGCGTGAAGATCTGGCGAATATTGTAGGTACGGCCACAGAGACGCTCATACGCCTGCTGCATGACTTTAAGGAAGAGAACCTTATCATTACCAAAGGCCGCAAGATCACTGTCACAGACCCTAAAGGCCTGGTGAAAGTGGGACGCCTTTAAGGGATGCACGTCCAAGGGGGTAAAATACCCAATAAAACAGTCTTAATTCCCCGGCTGTGGGCCGTAAGGGGAACCACTGTAGTGAATGTTTTGGCTCAGGATTTTTATTGACTTGGTGATGGTCAGGATTTTCTTATCGCTATTATTTCTGGTCTTACCCGCATTAATCCAGAAGAGCCACCTCCAAAATTCCTTCCCTGTTTTAGGGAAGGTGTCCGCGCCTGAAATATGATTCACTATCATAATATGCCTGGTTGAAAAACAAACACCATGTTTACAACTACCGCTCCCTCGCGGACGGAAGGGTAACAGGCAGATAGTGGGCTAAATGTACTAGCGGCCATTTAGCCTGCCTTTGCTGCTTGGTTACATTCCCCGATATCTACTCCTCAACTTCGAATAGCTGTTCTGCATCTGCCCGTGTTCGAGTCCAACCTCCGCAGGTAGTCCATAGCCGTCAAGTTAAAAGTAGTAGTATACTGAAATGATTACTCTCTTGCCATTTGCTGCATGTACCACCGGGTTGCCGGCTCAGCGAAAGTCGGACCATTGAAAGTCGGACCATTGAAATGCTGGACCAATCAACTGGTTCGAGATTAGCGAAGTGTATCTCGTCCAGAGTGGATTGGACCTATTATTTAAGTTTAGTTTGTAACTGAACAGCCCCCCAAGGGGCTAATAGCTGAGCAGCTAATCCAGGCTGTTCGATGCTTGGAAGTACAAATCAACCTTCGTGCATGCGAAGTTCAACTTCGCTTAGGTGGCAACCCCGAGGTACAACCCCGCGGCAGTTATTTTTATTCGGTATAAAAATAAATATTTAATATGCTGATAAATAGCGCTTTACATCCTTAGCTTGACGGCTATGCTCTTTGAAAGAGGGGAATTATTTGTATACCCTTTTAGTCACTTACGTCAATCTTTGATGCCAGTCCGTCCGGAGACAGTAAGCCTATGCCGGGTCCGTGAAGCCCCTTTTTCATTTCCTGACATTTATCAGTTTTTGCCTTGAGACCGGTCATGCCTAAAGGGTAAATATATGCTTTGCTTTGTAGAGTGAAGGAAAAGCATATGCGTTGTCGTAAAATACTGATAGGATTCGATAGTAATGAGAGCCCCGGGGTGGAGATAGACTTTGTAAGCCGGTACCTTGCCCGTGGCCGCGGGCTGGTGGTCGGCTCTCTCATTAGGAAGTTCAACACACTGCCTGCCATCTGCAAGTGCGTAGGGTGTGGCAGTAAGAAGGACTGTGGCACCAAGCGTGCGGCCAGGCAACTGGATGAACTGGCTGGTCAGCTACAGACCGCGGGCCAGCTGGCCGGTTTTCGGTCCCTGGTACGCCGTGAGCAGGATGGCACCCTCAATGACCTGATCCGTGAATCGCGCTTTGCCGACTTACTGGTGGTGAGCCAGCATACGTGGAGAAAGATCATTGCCGGACTGGGCAAGTCTGCCATATGTCCCGAGGATGCCGTGGAATGCCCGGTGCTGATTGTGCCGGACCCGCAAAAGGGGATAGACCAGGTAATACTGACCTACAATGGCACCCCCGAAGCCATGCGGGGCATTAAGCAGTTCGTATATATGTTGCCTGAACTGGCTGCTAACCTGCCGGTAACTATTCTCACGACTTATGACAGTGCCCACACGCCCTCAGGTACTGATGAGAAGCTTTTCATAGAGTACATGAAGGAGCACTTTAACGAGGTGGCCCTGCACAAAATGGATAGTCACTCCGAGCATACGCTTATCTCGGCAGTAGGGCTGAACCAAAACAGCCTGGTGATCATCAATAGTGACTCCCCGGAATCATTTACCCTGCTGAATAGCCTGCTGAAACCGGACGGTGATACACTGATACCGGTAGAACTTTACACCGGAAGGGCCCCTTTGCCCACGGGTGTGACCCCCCACCACCTTAATTAATATGTATAAAGAAGCCTGTCTTGACCAAAAGTGCCGCCACTGCGGTGATCCTCTACCAGCTACCGGAGGGCTTACTATACCTGACCATCAGCCAGATAGAGGGGCATTTTGCTGCGAGGGCTGCCGCACAGTATACGCCATGCTGCATGAGGCCGGCCTGGATGATTTTTATACCATCGATGAGGAAGCAGGGCAAAAGATCAATGAGGCGAATAAGGATAGGTGGGCTTTTCTGGACCTGGAAGAAGTGCAGGGTAAGGTGCTTGACTTTACAGACGGCCATACGGCCCGCCTTACGCTGGACCTGCCTACCATACACTGCAGCTCATGCATATGGCTGCTGGAGCATCTGAACCGTCTGAATCCTGCCGTGCTGGAGGTGCAGGTAAACTTTCCTAAGAAACAAGCGGCTATAAGCTGGCACATCAGCGAGCTGCCGCTAAAAGACCTGGTGGTATTACTGGACAGGCTCGGCTACCCGGCAGACATCAGACCGGAAAAGAAAAAGAAGGCAAAGCAGCCCAACCGCAGCCTTGTCATCCGGCTGGGTGTGGCCGGGTTCTGTTTCGGTAATATCATGTTGCTGAGCCTGCCGGAGTACCTCGATCATAATGGCCTGCTGGAGCAGCACTATCGCAGCTACTTCTTATGGCTCAATATGCTGCTGGCCATACCGGTGTTGCTGTACTCCGCCTATCCCTTTTTTCAGTCTGCACTCAGTGGCCTCAGGCACCGGTTTATCAATATGGATGTGCCGATAGCGCTGGGTATCACCGTGCTGTTTGCCCGCAGTACCTATGAAGTGCTCAGCATGACCGGCCCGGGCTACTTCGACTCCCTGGCTGGCCTGGTATTCTTCCTGCTTATCGGGCGGTGGTACCAGGGCAAGACCTACGATGCCATGAGCTTTGACCGGGAGTATGAGAGCTACTTTCCTGTAGCCGTGACCGTACTAAAAGATGATGAAGAACATACGACTCTCATAAAGGACCTGCAGGCAGGGGATGTGCTCCTGATCCGTAGCGGGGAACTGATACCAGCGGATAGCATCCTGCTGAAAGGGGAGGGAGCGATAGACTATGCCTTTGTTACCGGGGAGTCGGACATACACCAGCGCCGCAGCGGCGACAGGTTATATGCCGGCGGCAGGCAAACCGGAAGTCCTATAGAAATAAGCCTTAGCCGTGAGGTGGCGCAGGGCTACCTTACCGGCCTGTGGAACCGCAGGCAGAAAACCCTGCCCTACGGCCTTGGTAATATCGCTTCGGGTATGGGCAAGTGGTTCACTTTCTTCATCCTCATCCTCTCTGCGGGTACCGCTATATATTGGTATCAGCAAGATGCCTCCCGTATGTGGGAGGTAGTCACTGCTGTACTCATTGTGGCCTGTCCCTGTGCGCTGGCTCTGGCCGTTCCCTTCACTTACGGCAGTGCCCTGCGGCTATACGGCAGGCAGGGCCTTTACCTGAAAAATGCCGATGTGGTAGAGAAACTCGCCAGCCTGGACACGCTCGTATTTGATAAGACCGGTACCATTACTCATAAAGGCAAGGGGGCGGTGACGCCACACCTTGATCTGAGCCATGACGAACGGGCAGCAGTGGCCGCCTTATGTCGCAGCTCCACCCACCCGCTCAGCCGTCAGGTATATGACCAACTGGTGGAAACAGTAGATAAGCTACCCGCTCTTATGAACTTTCGTGAAACGGCCGGTCAGGGTATAGAAGGCGTGGCCGGGGGGTACTATGTACGGATGGGTTCTGCGGCCTTTACGGGTAATGCTCAGGCGGAAGGTACCCGTGTATACGTTTCTCTCAATGGACGCAAAGCGGGTTACTTTAGCATTACCAGTGAGTTTCGCCCGCACCTGTTTGCTACCCTCGGCACACTGGCTCGGCGTTACAGGCTGTGGCTCGTGAGCGGGGACAATGAAAAAGACCGGCAGGCTTTGGAGGGCTATTTCTCCAGGCTTGCATTTAATCAAAAGCCCGGCGACAAGCTAAACCATATTGAAGGCCTTAAGGCGGAAGGTAAAAAAGTAATGATGCTGGGCGATGGCCTTAACGATGCCGCTGCCCTTAGCGCGGCCGACATTGGGGTGAGTGTAAGTGACGATGTATACCAGTTCTCTCCTGCCTGCGATGCCATCATGGACGGCTCACGGCTGGATCAGCTTCCGGTCCTGCTTAGGTTATCCAGGGTGAGCCGGATAGTGGTGCTGGCTGCCTTTGGCCTGTCACTTACCTACAATGCCGTGGGCATAGGCTTTGCCATCACCGGCATGCTTACCCCGCTTGTGTCAGCCATACTTATGCCTCTTAGCTCTGTAACTGTAGTAGGGTTCTGCACACTGGGCGTGGGCCTTGGGTTTAAGTTTTACGCTAAACAATAACCTGCATTCTAAACTCTCGAAATAGTTAGAGGCTGTTCCCACAGGGGGCAGCCTCTTTTTCTGGCATACAACCTAATTAAGGCAACCTGGGCATTGCCTTCAGCCCCCGGTCTGTTCTGCTATCCGCTACGAGTCGCGATCAATCGCGCCTCTACAGGGGTAGCTCTTTCAATTATTGTGTTATTCAATCATTCTATTACTTTACTCATTCACCCATTCAAAATTCATTCATTAAAAAAGGCAGCAACCCTCCGGCCAGTACCCCTTCTCCATTATTCTACCACTCTCCAACTCAACACTAAAAACTCAACACTCAATAACTCTGTTACTCAATCATTCTATTACTTCACCCATTCAAAATTCACTCATTACCCTTGTAAACAGGGCGATGTTTTTGTACTTTTACTATACGGCTCCTCTCCACTAAAGCTACTTTTTAGTGAAAAACGCCCTTTTTCTCCATAATCATCTTTCGCTTCTGCTTCGCTCATCCTACGGTTCTGCTTCGCTTCTCCTTCGCTATGAGTATTACATCAGCCCATGGTGCGTTCGTCTTGCCTTCGTTCCTCCCCCGATAAAACCCATAAATTGCACTATTCTCATAAAGTCATACCCGCTTACGAAAACCTTATTATTCAATTAATCTGTAACTCAATTATTCTATCATTCCCCCATCTCCACCATTCTACCCTACTCCAACTCATAACTAAACACTCAACACTCTATTATTCCATCATTCACTCATTAACTACCCTGCTATCCGCCACCCCATCAATCTACCACTCTCCAACTCAACACTAAAAACTAAACACTCAACACTACCCCTCCTCAACTATTCACTCATCCACTCATTCAAAATTCACTCATTACCCAACACCTCAAAAATGTGCTTTGATCAGTTACAAAAAATGCATAATTTGCTACCTGTTCTGTTTCATAAGAAAATAATACCCGGAAAAAGATCAGATCACACCCGGCATTATGGCGGCAAATAGCCTGGTGCTCAGGTGTATAAGAAAGTTACGTGAACATAAAGCATAATACATTGAAGACTAAACCAGCAAACCAAGAAAGCGCACGGCAGCTCCGCCTGATTGATGAATGCACAGCTTCCATTTTAGGTACAGCAGTCAAGCTCTGCTTTAATTCCCCTACTTTTCAAGGAGGGGGGAAATAAAAACGCGGACGCGTGTTTTATTTCGGGGTGGTTATGTCTCAGCAGGTCCGACTTTCGGTGGCCGACATTCGCTGGGCCGACTTTCGGTGGGCGGCATTCCGCAGGTCCTACTTTCGGTGATTCATGCAGCAAAGCACAAGAGCCTAAGACCATGGTACAGGGCATACACCCACCTTTACCATGCCTGCCTGTGCCCTCTTCTGCTTGTCGGCAAAATGCCTTATTTTGTCATATCAAATAAACTGTAGCGTATTAGGCGACAACACGCCTCATATGCTACCCAAAAAATTTTGCTATGACATATAACAAAAAAGAAAACTTTGAAGCCGTGCGGCAATTCTGCCTGCTTAGCAACCAATCGGCCCTTTTATTTGGTGGATCTGGCGACGGAGGGACCGTAGGTAGTGGGGGAAGCGGCACCGGAGAATCAGAAGATCCGCCACCAATTTGGTATGATCCAAAAAATACAAGTAGCAGCCAAATGGCTTCGCCAAACGTTTAGCAGAAAATGAAAAGACTTCTACCAGTTATTATTTTACTGATTACTTTATGCTCATGTGAAAAGGAGCAAATACCGGAGGGGGGAAATACCACCCCCTCCAACTTCAGAACAGTATCTTCCCTGAATAAGGGAGCCAGGGAAATTTACAAGGAAGATCCGGATAAGGCTATCCAAATGGCTAAACAAGCCTTAAGTCTTGCTGAGGAGGAAGGCTATTTGGAAGGACAAAAGCAAAGCCATAATACGCTCTCCTTCATTTATTTGAAAGGGGCTGAAGATAAAAGGCTGGCTGAATATCATTCAAGTGAATTTATCCGTCTTAACAAAGAGGTTGAAGAAAATAATGACCTGGCACTACTCAACTATAACAAAGGTTACACCCTATTCAAACAAGACCAGCTTTCCGAGTCCGTTCCCTATCTCTTTGAGGCCAGAGACCTATATCACGGCCAAGGTGATTTTGAAAAAGAAGCTTATTCTTTATATGCCCTTTCCCTAATATTTGAAAAGGTAAAGCAGTACGAAAAAGGCATTGAATACCTGAACAAAGTAAATTTTGAAGCGCTGGATAAAAACTTTTCGTGGTCTGTATACCACCTAAGAGGTAACCTAAACTTTAAGCTAGGTAATTTTAGAGAGGCCCAAAGGGATTTTAGTAAGTCATACGAAATTGTAGTAGAGTTAAAAAAAGAGGAGAAAGCATTAATGCTTTTAACCGCTCTTTCCCTTGTAAGTATAAATCAAAATGACTTTGAAGCAGCCGATAGCTATTTAGAACAAGGAATTTCTAAAGCCAGCGAGCTAACTCATGATGGCTACCTGGCAAAGTTCTACCTAAATTATGGCTTGCGATTCCTGACATCAGAACAATACCATGAGGCTAACAAATGGAGCTACAAAGCCGCTGCAATAAGCAAAAGGACAAATGCTTTTGACCTGCAAGCTACGGCCCTTCTGAACTTGTCAAATGGCTATTATCATCTGGAGAAACTTGACAGTGCATTGAACTATGCGGAACTAGGATTACTGCTAACAACCGACTCAGTTAGTCAAACGACATCCGACCTTCATTACAATTGCGCCTTATTTAGTAAAGCCCTGGGTGATTTAGCGAGCTATCATGAGCACAACAGCAAAATCAAGGACATCCGTATACATTCACTCGAAACCAGCCAATACGGTGGCGTTCATAAGCAGGAACTTGCCTATCGTGATAAGGTAGATGAGAGGCGGTACCTGGCCTATCGGGATAACGTTCACCAAGAGATAGCCCAGCACCAGCGCTATAAGCACTTCTACCTCATGGTCAGCATTGTATTTGCTTTCGGGCTCGTGTTTATACTGGCCATGCGCCTGCCCATACGCTACATCATGAAGCGGGCCGAGCGCTACACCTTCCTTATGGAAGAGCTCATGGCCGCCTTCAAAAAACGTATGCGGGGCAAAGGGCCTATCTACCCTGCTCCTGAACCCCTCAAACCACCTGAGTTACGTGATGAACGCGACCTGCATAACCTGTGGCGAAAGGACAGACACGGCCGCAAGGGCGATAAAGACAAAGGCAAAGACGACCCCGCCCCCGGCCTGGATGACGATGATGAATAACCCCCTGCAGCCATGAATCCAATACTAGAAAACGGAGCCGCCCTCACCGTCATTTTATGCGCCCTGCTCATGATAGGGGTGGGCCTGTACCAGTTTATCCACATGGGCCGCTTTATGGCCATATGCTACAGCGGCCTGGCGCGCATGCTCCGGTCATGTGATGAGCTGGACGTGACCCTGCAGCAGGTGCAGCGCACCGGGCGGTATGAGGCCGCCCGCCGGCATACCCACCACTACCTGGGCACCCTCGTACAAGACCGCATCGTCATGCATCACCATGATATGATGGAGCTTATCAATGACCTCTTTTACCGGATGGACGGTGACCGCGAGGAGTTCCGCCCCTACTTCCATGACCTCATGGACCACGTAAGCCGCGGAGGGCGCATCAGTTGCCTGCTCAGTGTATGCCTCAATAGTACCATGGGCCTTTACGGCATACTGAGGGTTCACTGCGTGGCGGCCATGAAGCACGATTTTAAGCACCTGAGCCTGTATAGTAACCAGGAGGACCGCCGCCTGCCCCACGAGCTGGAAGATGACCTTGCCGTGATCTACGTCCTGCTCTTCATCTACTTTGCCTTTGACCGTACCCCCGACAGCATCCACATGAGCCTGCAGTTTGGCGAAAACAGTGTGTCTTTCACAGTGTCTGATGATGATGCAGAGGCCCCCGGAGGCCTTACCCTGAGCCAGAGCGAGCCCGGTCAGTGGCCCGCAGCGCTGCATCATGCCAGTAGCTTTGCCAGCTTACACAAAGGCTTTGCCACGGCAGACGCCACCTATACAGAAGGCCTCAGCTTCACAGTCTGCGTTCCTTATTATGCCGATAGGCTGCTGTCAGAGTAGTCCCCGTTCCTGTCAAAAGGTACGTGCAGGTAAAAGTGCTGGTACTTGTCCTTCCTCACCCAATTCCAGTGGGCACTGAGTAGCTCCCGGTAAGCAAAGGCCATACTCTCAGGGCTGTTTTGCATCTTTTCCAGCCTTAGGTGCTCGCTTAGGTCCAGGGCAGAGTCCGTTACTATCTCAGCCCAGGCCATCTGTTCGTTCTGGCCTACATTGATCTGGCAAAACTCGGCCTTACCCATGCCCCCCGTATAGCTGTCCATAATGATAGTAAGTATGCCATAGTAATAGGCTAGCTGTTGCTGCGGCAGTTCTACCGGCGACTCCTCATTGAGGCTTACGCTTAGCTGCTGCCTTATACAGGACGTTTTCAGGATATACTCCTGTAAGGCACTTACCAGGCCCTCCTCCAGCTTTTGCGGTGCGTACCGCGTTCTCAGGTTTAGTTCATCATACTTCAGGTCATCCAGCCCCACCTGTTGATAGTAAGACAGGCTCAGGTTCAGGCTTTCAATGAAGTCAATGGCTTCTTGCAAAGTCGCCTGGTACAGCATGTTTTCTTCATGTATGTACTCTATGGCCAGCTTTAAAATATGCTTAGTAGCCAGGTTATCAGGGTTTACAGCGGCTAATTGCCTGCCTGTCAGGTGGCGCCTTCTCAGGAAATATACGTTCGCCCCCAGTAATAGAATCGTAACAGCAAGAAGAGAAATATATAGCGTGGTCATACGTGTGGAATTACAGTGCCGGATCAGAGGTAATAGTAAGGTCGGTTAAAGGTGCTTAGGTTGCGTTAATTCGCTGTCCCCTGCACCGGCCAGTCTTTTTACAGGCTCCCACATTTGCTGTACGTCCCGCATCAGCATTTTGCCATCTACCCAGTGGACGTATTTGTCACTACTCGCAGGCTTCCTGTCTCCTGATTTCACACTAACTAACTGACCGCCTGTAATTAACAGGTATTCATTATCACGCTTAAGGTCCGTCAGCCCTGATTTCCTGCAGATTATCTCATCGCCCGCCTGGTAGGGCGGCAGGTCATTCACTATCAGAAACCCTACGTAGGTATCAGTCACCCTGGCAGTAAGCGCCACTTCGCACAGCTTAAAGTGCTTAGGGTAGTCCGCCTCATCAGTAAGGCGTATCAGCTTATCTACATCGTCCTGTGGCACACGGTAGTAGCGCAAGCCATTTATTACCCTGAAGGCCTTCTTTTCCGCCGCTTCGTATGTAATAGCCTCTGCGTCTTCCTCCAGGTAAAGCCAGTTCAGGTCCACCCCGTTTTCATAGTAATAGTTCAGCAGATCATGAGGCACCATCTTGTCCCTCACACCCTTTTCTATGGCGCTGATGTCCCGCTGCGAGCGGTCCAGGTCATAAGACACCTGCCGCTGCGTTCTGCCAAGGAGCTTACGCACCATCTTTATTTTTTTGAAGAAATAAGGGCCAATGTTTTTGCCATCCATGATTACTATACTTTGGGGTTCAAATGATCGCCAATTTAGACAAAAGAATACAAATATGCATTTTATGCATCTTGTTGTTTCGTCTCGGCTCCCATCTTCTTCAGCCTTGTGTGCTGTAATACAGGGCTTTATAAATGGCCATAAAAACCCAACACTCCCTAACTCATAACTAAAAACTAAACACTCAACACTCTATTATTCAATTACTCTGTAATTCTATTACTCAATTATTCACTCATTCTCTCATTCAAAATTCATTCATTAACTTTCTGCCATCCGCCACAAGTCGCGATCAATCGCGCCTCTACAGGGGTATCTCTCTTTCTATTATTCCGTTATCCAACCCTACCAACTCATAACTATCTTATGTAATGACTCAATTATTCTGTCATTCTATTACTCATCAATTCACTCCTTCTCTCCTTCAAAATTCACTCATACCTAACCCTTACAGAACCTGATATATATCAGTTTTTGCGCTGATGCCCATCATCCCAATCCAGCCGGTGGCTGTGCACCTTTGTAAGGTCAGAAAAGCAAAAAGATTATGAGTGCCATTTTTATCCTTATCGGAATTAGCCTGCTGGTAGCCTGTGGCTTCCTGGGGGCCTTTCTGTGGGCCAGCAAGAGCGGCCAGTATGAAGATGATTACACGCCCTCTGTCCGTATGCTCTTCGATGACGAACTGATCGATAAAAGTCAAAAAACCGGAAAGTAGATATGAGTATCGGTGTACTATCCACATCCGAAAAAGAGAGCCGTTCCCGTGAGCAAATGCACCTCACACCGGAGCGGTTCTCTTACGATAATAATATCGTTAGGATGTTTGCTGCCGCCACCACGATTTGGGGCGCTATTGGAATGCTGGTGGGCTTACTTGTGGCCCTGCAGCTTGTTTGGCCGGATTTGAGCTTCGGCATTCCTTATACCACATTTGGCCGTATCCGACCGCTTCATACCAATGGGGTGATCTTTGCCTTTGTAGGAAACGGTATCTTCACAGGGGTATACTACTCGCTGCAGCGCCTTTGCAAAGCACGGATGTACAGTGATGCCCTCAGCAAGATCAACTTCTGGGGATGGCAGCTTATCATCCTCGCCGCCGTGGCTACCCTGCCGCTGGGTATCACCACGAGTAAGGAATATGCCGAGCTGGAGTGGCCTATTGATATCGCCATTACCCTTATGTGGGTGGTATTTGGTGTTAATATGTTCGGTACCATCCTCAAGCGCCGCACCCGCCACCTCTACGTGGCCATATGGTTTTACATAGCCACTTTTGTGACTGTGGCGGTGCTACACATCGTTAACTCATTCGAGATACCCGTTACTTTCTTTAAAAGCTATAGCTGGTATGCCGGTGTACAGGACGCCCTTGTACAGTGGTGGTATGGCCATAACGCGGTTGCCTTTTTTCTAACTACCCCTTACCTCGGCCTGATGTATTATTTTATACCTAAGGCTGCCAACCGTCCTGTATACTCATACCGATTATCTATTATACACTTCTGGGCTCTCATATTCATCTATATATGGGCCGGTCCTCACCACCTGCTGTACAATGCCCTGCCTGACTGGGCGCAGAACCTGGGCGTGGTATTCTCCATCATGCTGATTGCGCCTAGCTGGGGCGGTATGCTGAACGGCCTCCTTACGCTGCGTGGAGCCTGGGACAAGGTGCGTGAAGATCCCGTACTTAAGTTTATGGTAGTGGCCGTTACGGCTTACGGTATGGCGACATTTGAAGGCCCTCTGCTTTCACTGAAAAGCGTAAATGCCATCAGCCACTTTACCGACTGGACCATCGCCCACGTACACGTAGGCGGCCTGGGCTGGAACGGTATGCTCACCTTCGGTATGCTTTACTGGCTCATACCTAAGCTGTACCGTACTAAGCTGCACTCTGTGAAGCTGGCCAATGTGCACTTCTGGATTGCCACCCTGGGTATCCTCTTCTATGCCCTGCCTATGTACTGGGCCGGCTTTACTCAAAGCCTTATGTGGAAAGAGTTTACGGAAGAAGGGCTGCTTGCCTATCCCATCTTCCTGGAAACGGTTACTCAGCTTAAACCACTGTATGCGATGAGGGCCTTCGGTGGGGCTGTCTACATCGTGGGTGTGATTGTGATGGCCTATAACCTGATCAGGACTGCTTCTCAGGGTAAATTCCTGAAGAATGAAGAGGCAGAAGCCATGCCTTTAAGTAAAGACTACACTGAGCACAAAGGAGAGCACTGGCACCGCTGGATCGAACGCCGCCCTGTGCAGATGCTGGTAGGTAGCCTTGTCGTGATCCTGATTGGTGGTATGGTAGAGATGGTTCCTACCTTCCTGATAGAGAGCAATGTACCGCAGATAGCAACAGTGACGCCCTATACCGCGCTGGAACTTGAGGGCCGCGATCTCTATATCCGTGAGGGCTGTAATAACTGCCACAGCCAGATGGTAAGGCCCTTCCGCTCGGAAGTGGAGCGCTACGGCGATTACTCCAAGGCCGGTGAGTTCGTGTATGACCACCCCTTCCTGTGGGGTAGTAAACGTACGGGGCCCGACCTGGCAAGGATAGGAGGGAAGTACCCCAATAGCTGGCACTTTAACCATATGCTCAATCCGGAAAGCACCTCCAGCGGCTCTATCATGCCGGTATATGACTGGCTCATTGAAGATAAGCTGGACTATGCCAACATCGGGGATAAGATAGAAGCCATGCGTACCCTCGGGGTGCCGTATCCGGAAGGATACGAAGACAGTGCCCGTGCTCACCTGGAGCGCCAGGCGGCGGAGATCACGCAGGATCTGACGGAAAATGGCATACCTGCCGTACAGGACAGTGAGATCATCGCGCTCATCGCCTACCTGCAGCGACTGGGTACGGACATAAGCGTGGAAGAGGACAAGCAGTACGAGCCTTATGAGATAGCTCCGGCCGAAGAGCCAGCGATACGATAAAGCGATAACCTAACCGGAAGCCGGAAGTGGCGGGAGGTATGACCCTCCCGCCATGAACCCGGAGTTTCTGACCAAATACTGATATCATGTTAAAGTTCATAAAACATCATATGGAAAGCATCAGTGGTATAGATATTTACCCCCTGTTTTCCCTCATCGTTTTCTTCCTCTTCTTCACCGTGCTCATCGTGCTGGTGATGCGTACCGGTAAAAGCAAGATAGACGAAGTAGCGGCCATGCCTCTGGATACTGATACACTGCCTACTAATCTTACGAGCCATGAATAAATACATGAAATATAGCTTAGCAACCGTCCTGCTGCTGGGAGTGAGCCCGCTGGCTGCCTTTGCACAGGCATCCGGTGCAGCCGGCTATAGTGAACAGGACCTCATGCTCTACGGCATCATCGGCCTGCTGGCCCTGCTGATACTTGCCACTGCCGGCCTGGTATACAGTGTCTTCTCACTGATGAAGTTCCTCAAAGATCCTGAGGGGGCGCTGGCAGAAAGCGAAGCGGAAGAAACGAGCTTCTGGCAGCGCTTTAATACCAAATTTAACGACGCGGTGCCGCTGGAACGCGAGGAGGAGGTACTTACAGACCATGAGTATGACGGCATACACGAACTGGATAACAACCTGCCCCCCTGGTGGAAGTACATGTTCTATGCCACAATCGTGTTTGCCGTGGGCTACCTCGCATCCTTCCATATGTTTGGCCTGATGGATAGCCAGGCAGAGGCTTTTGAGGTAGAAATGCTGGAAGCAGAGCTGTCCCGCAAGGCCTACCTGGCCAGTGCCGCCAACCTGATCGATGAGACCAACGTGGCGCTGATGACGGATGAGGCAGGACTGGAAGCGGGTAAAACGCTCTACCTGCAGCACTGTATGCCCTGCCACGCCAAGGATGGCGGGGGAGGGGTAGGTCCGAACCTCACAGACCCCTACTGGCTGCACGGTGGCACCATCCACGATGTATTCTCTACGGTAAAATACGGTGTGCAGGAAAAAGGCATGATCAGTTGGGAGAGCATCCTTACACCCCAACAGATGCAGGAAGTGTCAAGCTACGTCATCAGCCTGCAGGGCACCGAACCTGCTAACCCCAAAGAACCCCAGGGCAAAATGGTAGCTCCCGTAGAGCCCGAAACAGTTACGGACGAGATAGAGGTAACCAAAGAACCTGACGGGGATGTGGAGAATAGTAATGAATGAATTTTGAATGCAGGAATGGTGGGAAGTAATTGAATTACAGAGTAATTGATTTATTGAGTAGGTGAAAATGGAATAGCCGTGCAACGAGGGAATATTAATCAGAGTTGGGCAGACTTTAATCCGGCGGATTTCTTGATTTTAGCCATGATTTTCAAAAGTTCTGTAGCCTCAGTAGCCAGTTTTTCAAGAGAAGGAGGGCAATGGATGTTTGATTCATTCAGTAATTCGATCCAGAAACAGGTTTCGTCTGCCTCTTCTACTACTATGCAGATTTTAGCATAAAACTCTTTACCGGATCGGGCACGGCAAGCGGCACGATAGTTTGCTGCAACGGAAGTAGCACTTCTGAGAAGTTGCCTTTTAATGACATAACATTCGTCTGCCTTAGGTAAAGCCTGGCAAACGCGAATAGCCAAAAGGGCAAATTGCTTGGTTCGGGATTTTAACGTATTAGAAAACTCTATGGTACTTGGTAACACGGCTGATTGAATTAAGTGGCCTGCAAATCTAATATAAATTTTATCAGATCACAGGATAATTAAAGTATGGCGCACTGCTTACCACCCCGTCGTTCATTCTATTAATCGATTACTCTGTAAATCAATTACTAAACAATTCACTCATTAACAAACGTCTATGCTAACGGCTGAGGAAAAACAATCTTATCGTGATAAAATTTCCACTGTGGATGCGGAGGGAAAGCGTGTATGGATATATCCTAAAAAGCCTTCCGGGCCGTATTATAACTGGCGAAAGTGGGTGAGCTATGGCTTATTGATATTATTATTTGCGGGCCCGTTTTTAAGGATAGATGGGCAGCCTGTATTATTATTAAATATCCTTGAAAGGAAGTTTATAATATTAGGACAGGTATTCTGGCCGCAGGACTTTCATTTATTTGCCCTTGCGCTTATAGCGGGTGTGGTATTTATAATATTATTTACTGTAGTATATGGCAGGCTGTTCTGTGGGTGGGTATGTCCGCAGACCATCTTTATGGAGATGCTCTTTCGCCGGATAGAGTACGCCATAGAAGGCGACTGGACCGCCCAGCGTAAGCTGGATAAAGAGCCCTGGCACCGTACTAAGGTCCTGAAAAAGGGCAGCAAGCACCTCATCTTCTTCGTGATCTCCTTTATCATTGCAAATACATTCCTCGCCTACATCATAGGTAGTGAGGAGTTAATTAGTATCATCACGGACCCGCCTGCAGAGCATGTCGGCGGCTTACTGGCCATCCTCATCTTTACGGGTGTTTTCTACGGCGTATTTGCGAAATTCCGTGAGCAGGTTTGTACCACGGTATGTCCCTATGGCCGGCTGCAGGGCGTGTTGCTGGATAGAAAGTCAGTAGTAGTAAGCTACGACTATAACCGCGGAGAGCCGCGGGGCAAGTTCCGGAAAAAGGAGGACCGGGAAGAGGTGGGTAAGGGCGACTGCATCGAATGCATGCAGTGCGTGCAGGTATGCCCTACAGGTATCGATATACGTAACGGCACCCAGTTGGAGTGCATTAACTGTACCGCCTGTATAGATGCCTGCAATACTATCATGGATCAGGTAAACCTGCCACGTGATCTGATACGCTATGACTCAGAAGAGGCGATTGCTGACCCCACCAAAAAGAGCGGTTTTCGCATGGATACGCGCAGCGTGGCCTACAGCCTGGTACTGGTGGCCTTACTCGGTGTCATCGGTGCGCTTCTGTTTATGCGCTCCCAGGTGGAGACCTCTGTACTGCGTACTCCCGGCACGATGTACCAGGAGCAGCCCGATGGCCGCATAAGCAACCTCTACCAGTACAAGGTAGTGAATAAGAGTAATGAAGAACTGGAAGTAATGCTGACTACGCCGGACCATCCTGACGCTGAGATTTCCTTTGTGGGTCAGGAGAGCATCATCCAGGTACCTCCACAGGGTACGGCCGAGGGCGCCATGTTCATCATATTACCACAGTCAGCTATACGCGAGATATCCCAGGAAATCAATCTGCAGGTGGAAAGCCCGGCAGGCGAGGAGTTTGAGGCTGTAAGTACCACATTTTTAGGGCCTGTAAAGTAAGCCTGTGGGCGACTGCTCGAAAACCTGATATATATCAGATTTTAGGCTGAGAGCACTCATACTCCGTGTAGCTTTCATTCCCCACCTTTGTCATAAATGAACGGGGATAGCCTGCGGCGCTCTGGTTAATTTTGCTAATGCAGGTCTTCGGTAGACTTATAAGTGCCCGGGTGTCCCCCTCATTTTTACTATAAACAGAATGACTATGAAGTTTAATTGGGGACATGGAATCGCCTTGTTTTTCAGCTGTTTCGTAGGGTTTATGGTCTTTTTGGCCGTGAAGTCGCATAGCGTGAATATAGACCTTGAGGCTGAGGACTACTACGCTCGTGAGCTGGCTTATCAGGCACATATGGAAAAGAAACATAATGCCGAAAGCCTGAGTACTGCACCTGAAGTGCGCCAGGAGGGCCATACCCTGGTGGTTACCTTTCCCGAAGATGGCGTACCCGATACGGGAGAATTACTTCTCTTTCGCCCCAGCGATAAGCAGTATGACCGCGAAGTGGCGCTGAGGCCCTCCAAGGGTACTACCCGCACCCTGAATGTCGACGGTCTACCGGGCGGACGCTACCGCCTGCAGCTTGACTGGGAGCGGGCTGGCGTCGCCTATTTTACCGAACTTTCTGTTTACCTCAGATAACCATCTCATGACTCTGGTGCCTGCCTTTATCATCGGATTTGCCGGTAGCCTGCACTGCGTAGGCATGTGCGGCCCCCTTGCTCTGGCTGTGCCTGCCGGCTCTATCCGGACAGGTCGCTGGCTGCTACACCGTACAGCCTATCAGGCCGGCCGCCTCCTTGTTTATGCTTTACTGGGGGCGCTTATAGCCCTGGCAGGGCAGGGGGCCGCCTTTGCCGGCTGGCAAAAGGCGCTTTCTATCGGGGCAGGAATGTTTCTTTTACTACTAGCTGTATTACCTGCTCAGATGGAGCGCCTTGCCTCCGGTAACGGGCGTGTGGCGGCACTCATTTCCCGGTTACGAAAAAAACTTTCTGTGCTTATTAAAGCCGGAGGATGGAAAGCAAGCGCTACCCTTGGGGCTTTGAATGGTCTGCTACCCTGTGGCCTTGTTTATGCCGGACTGGCAGGAGCTCTGCTCACAGGCTCTGCCCTGAATGGGGCCTTATGGATGCTGGCATTTGGCCTGGGTACGCTGCCGGCCATGATCCTTGTGCTCACCTCCGGCAACCTGCTCCTGGCCCGGTTCAGGCCACAGGTGCGCAAGGTGATGCCCCTTACGGCTGGCCTCCTTGGCGTAGTGCTTATAATAAGAGGCCTGGAGCTGGGCGTGCCTTACCTGAGCCCCCTACTGGAATGGACCACCCGCAGCATACCTGTTTGCGGGGGCTGATTATCCATTTAGAAAAACACTGGAAAAATGAATACCTCGCTTATAAGAAAATACAATGTGCCCGGCCCACGCTACACCAGCTACCCTACGGTACCCTACTGGGACGAGACACCCCCTACAGAATGGGAATGGAAGCAGCATGTAAAGGCCTCATTTCTGAGAGACAAAAGCATCAGTCTCTACATTCATCTGCCCTTTTGCGAGAGCCTTTGTACCTATTGCGGGTGCAATACCCGTATCACAGTGAACCATAAGGTAGAGGTGCCCTACCTGGAGACCGTCCTGAAGGAGTGGCGCATGTACCGCGAACTGCTGGGGGAGGCACCGGTACTGCGTGAGCTGCATCTCGGTGGCGGCACACCCACCTTTTTCTCTCCTGAAAACCTGGAAAAGCTTATTACTGGTATTCTTAATGACTGCATTGTGCCAGACCAGGCTGAGTTCGGCTTCGAAGGCCATCCTAATAATACTAATTACGCCCACTTACAGACTCTTTATAGCCTTGGCTTCAGGCGGGTAAGCTTTGGCATACAGGACTTTGATCTCAAGGTGCAGAAGATGATAAACAGGGTGCAGCCCTATGACAGGGTAAAGCAGGTGACTGAGTGGGCGAGAGAGATAGGCTATACCTCGGTAAACTTTGACCTCATATACGGTCTGCCTCTGCAGACCTCTGAAAGCGTGAGGGAGACCATACGGCTTACGAATACCCTGCGGCCCGACCGCATTGCTTACTACAGCTACGCCCATGTGCCCTGGGTAAAGCCTGGCCAGCGCCGCTATACCGAGGCGGACCTGCCCTCTAATGAGACCAAGCGACACCTGTACGAAATAGGTAAGAGCATGTTTGAGAAGAACGGCTATGCAGAGATAGGCATGGACCACTTTGCCCTGCCTGAAGACAGCCTGGCACAGGCCATGAGCAAGGGAGAGCTCCACCGCAATTTCATGGGCTATACCACACAGGCCACCGGTATGATGATCGGCCTGGGGGCCTCTTCCATCTCAGATACCTGGACGGCCTTTGCTCAGAATCTGAAGAAGGTAGAGGCGTACAAGGAAGCAGTAACCGAAGGCCGTTTTCCCGTCTTCAGAGGGCATCTTCTCACTGAAGAAGACCTGGTTCTTCGCCGTCATATACTTAACCTGATGTGCCGGTTTAAAACAGGCTGGCAGAAGGAGAATAGTGAAAATGTCTATCTGCAGGGAGTGGGAGACAGGCTGCGGGAGCTGGCAATGGACGGGCTGTTGCGCGTGGAAAAGGACTCCATCTCCATACCGGAGCGGGGCAAGCCCTTTGTGCGGAATATCTGTATGGCATTTGATGCCCGCCTCTGGCGAAAACAGCCGGAAACACAGGTATTCAGCTCTACTGTATAAGCGTTCATTTATAGCTTCTATAAACAAAAATGCCCCGGTGCGTACCGGGGCATTTTGTCTTTAAAGCACTTCCAGTTTTCTCATGATTTTCATGGGAATGTATTCCCCCAGTCTCGGTTCGTATATATCTCTTTCTATGTAATATACTTTCACACGTGAGCCTTCCAGTTTTTTAGCGGCCGGGCCTTCCACCTGGTTGGCATTTTCGAAAAACTCCTGCCATAGCAGCTTATGTTGCCTGCCGCTTTCGTCTTCTATATACAGCACGTTAAACTGCTTACTTTCCAGGCCGCTAAAGGTACCGGTAATGACTCCCCCGCCAGTGCTTTCGCCCTCAGCGTAGTCATCTTCCTCCGCTATCTCATTGATCTGGTCCAGGTTTTCCCCTACATACTGAAGAAAAGCCGGGCAGGATGATACCATGCGCAGGGCCAGCATCTCGAAGAACTTCTCCATGCCGGTCTCGTCATCAAGGTTTTCTATGTTGAAGTCATGTTGCTTCCTGATCTGTTTTGCATATGGAGTGGCTGCCTGTATACCGCATAATGCGATCTGCATTTGTAGTTGTTCTGCAGATTTTATACTTGGTGCCTGGTTGGTGAAGCATTCGCAAGTGGCCTCAGCCACCTTGTCCATCACATCCTGGCTTTGGGCGGTGCCGGTTACTGTCAATAAGAGCATGACAGTGCCAATAAGTACATTTTTCATGTTTAAGCTTTCTAAGTATTAATCAAAGTTAATTTCCGTTATGATCCTGGCGGGAATGTATTCGTTCATGTCGGCCCGATACAGTTCCTGGCTATAGTAGCTTACCCTCACCTTTGTTCCCTCCAGTTTTTTTGCCTCTGCTTGAAGCAGGTCTTCACTATTTTTAAAGTCGTGGAGAATGACGAAGGTGTATCTTTTACCGCGATTATCCAGCAAGGTGAGCTTATAGAAACGCCCTGCCTCCAGGTATTGAATTGTGCCTTCCACTTCTTCCTCTTCGGGATAGCTCTCCGGGCGAGGTATTTCTCTTTCGCTTTTGATGTGGCCCATTCGTTGTTGATAAGCCGGGCAGTCAAGCAAAAGGCGGGTAGCCACCTGTTTTCCCATTTCCCCTATTTGGGGAGGTACCTCACTCATTTCCTCCAGTTTCTTCATGTGGGGCTCCAGGGCCAGATTCATGCACTCGGCTATAGTGTACTTCAGGTCCACAGAGGACATGCTCTCCAGCGGTTTTTTATCCAGGCACTGGCAGGTTTCCTCAGCAAGCTTATCGTAAAAAGCATCATCCTGGGCAAAAGCCGGGGGCAAGAGGCCCCCTAACAGGGCCAGGGTTACGACTGAAGTCAAAATGTACTGACGCATGCGTAATTAGAGCAAGGTGAATTTTCTAATAACATTGGTGGGCTCAAACTCCCCTGAGGCAGGGTTTAGCAGGTCTGTTTGTATATATTCGACCCTTACTTTTTTGCCTTTGAGTTTTTCGGGAGATGTCTTCATAAGCTCCCGGCTGCCGGAGAAATACTGGAGCCAGAGGAATTCATGGGTCTTTCCATCGGTATCTTTTACCATGAAGCTTCTGAACTGTTCACCTTGCACGCCTGAGAGCGTGCCTTCCAGCGCATAGGGCGATGGGCTTTCACCTCTCATGGTGCGCCGGTTGGTATCGTCCAGGGAGCGCCTGAACACCAGGGAGCCAAAGTCGGGACATCTTCGTATGATAGCCATGATGAGGCTCGCCGTTACCTTATCCCATTCGTATGTCGTTTCTTCCTTTATGCCATAGGCCTCCAACAGTTCATCTTTTTTGACCTTAATGATCCGGTCAGAGCAACTTGTAACGGCATCGAGTTTCTGCTCTTCGGATGAGGTGTCCCCGGCTTTTGATCCGGCACATTCGCAAATTGCCGACGTTACCCTGGTAGTAAGCTTTTCTTTAGCACTCAGGTTATCATCAGCCTCCAATTGGGCCGCCTTCATGGAAACACCCACAATGTCACACGTGCTTACCATCTCCTGCCTTACCATATAAGCTGCCTGGTTGGCCTCTTCATAAACCCCGAAATCGAGATCATAAGCGGCCTTAAATTCAGCCTTTCTTCTTTTTATTTCCAGGTAGACACAGGCTGAAATATCATGGGAGGCATCCGGATCTTCCACTGATAACAATTCCAGGCAGTAGCAGGCATCGGCTGCCGCTTCCCTGGCAAGGTTGCTATCCTGTGCCCCGACGGATGAACTACATGAGAACAAGACACAAGCGAGTAAAAATCTCTTCACGTATTGATATGAATTTTCCCTCACAAATATGCACTGTTATTGGTCTTCAGGCAAGGTGGGGTGTAAGCATTTGACCGTTTTAGGCGGGGTAAAAGGCTGGATAGCCGCAGGGTGAAGAGAAAGGGGGGATAAGAGCCCGATGCATCAGGCTCTCATGTAATGTTTCTAACAAATAGGCTCTCCTGGTCCGAAGTTGGTCACACAGTATTCATTATAGGTGCAGTTATAGAGACTGGGGTCTTTGCTCCCGCCGGCTATTTCACGACTGCCCTTGTCAGACAGGCCTGTTTGGAAGCTCTCTACCTGCAGGGTGCTCAGGTTCATTTTCTTTCGTTTCATAGGGCTGTAATTAGATAGTTTGACTTAATTCCAAGTTCGGAAATATTATTATGAGCTGCCATCACCATTTTTAGGTAAATATTTTCTAAAAAAAATAGCCCCCTGGATGTCCCGTTTGTCAATGCCACCTTGTCTATAGAGCAAAGGCAGAAAGAAATTACGGTCCCCGTTTTATCCATTTGCCGGTAATCAGTACATTTATTTACCCTATACTATGATACTCATGAAAAACTTTATGTTGCTCATACGTGAAGACCTGGCCCTTACCAGCTCTAGATCGGAAGAAGAAATGCAGGCAGAAATAGACGAATATACCCGCTGGGTAGAGTCCCTTTCTGCAGAGGACTTATATGTAGCCGGTGATCCGCTTGCCCCCGAAGGCCGTCTTATGACCGGCGAGGAGGTGCAATCCGATGGTCCCTTTATCGAATCTAAAGAAGCCGTGACAGGCTATATTCTTATTAAGGCCCGGGATCTGGACCATGCTGTGGAGCTAAGCAGGGGCTGTCCGGTGTTCCGCTATGGTGGCCAGCTCGAGGTTCGTCCCGTATTCTCATACTGAGCTGCATGTCCTCATCTGCACTGCATACTGAGGTAGACAGGCTGTATCGTACCCACTACGGCAGCCTTACCGCTTCTCTGTCGGCCTTCTTCCGTCTGGCAAACCTGGAGCTGGCCGAAGATGTGGTGCAGAATGCCTTCATGGCGGCCCTCCGTGCATGGGAAAAGGATGGGCTGCCCCGCGAGCCGGTCGCCTGGCTATACCGTACATGCCGTAACATGGCTATTAACGAGTTGCGAAGAAAGCAGCCCCTATCAGCACCGGCAGGCCGGGTTTCGGCTCTGCCGATACCGGCTGACGATGCGCGTCTGCGGCAGACCTTCCTGCAAAATGAGATCAATGACAACCGCCTCCGTCTGCTTTTTGCCACCTGCCACCCGGATTTTGCTCCCAGGGCCAGGCTCATCCTTACGCTGAAAACGCTTGGGGGCTTAAAACGGAAGAGATTGGCCAGGCGCTGAATATGAACGGTGAGGCTGTACGAAAATCACTGAACCGTACGCGCAGCCGGATCAGGGAGAAGAATATGCCCCTCCGGGTACCCTTTGCCATGCAATCGCGCGAGCGGCTTGCCAGTGTGCACCAGGTGCTTTACCTCATGTTTACCGAAGGCTATAGTGCCACAAGGGGTGCCGAACTGCTTCGCCGCGACCTGTGTCTGGAGGCCCTGAGACAGGTAGCGGCGCTACTTCAGCAGCCAGACATAGCTAATGGCGCCACCCATGCCCTCTATGCCCTTATGCTATTCACGGTAGCCCGATTCGATGCCCGCACCGATAGCGAGGGAGGGATGATAGAGCTGGCCCGCCAGGACCGTAGCCTGTGGGACAGGAAGGTAATTCAAAGCGGCATAAGCCATTTCCTGGTGGCTAAAAAAGATAACCTTTGGGGACGATATCACTATGAGGCAGCCATTTTGTCACTGCATGCCACGGCGGCCCACTTTCACGAGACGGACTGGGAGGCCATCGTAAGGTTATACGATGCCTATCTTCAGGTAGATAACAGCCCGTTTGTAAGGCTTAACCGGGCCCTTGCCCTGCACTTTGGCGGCAATACGGCGACGGCACTGAAAGAAGCTAAGCAGCTTGATGAACTCAAAGACCATCTACAGTACCTTATCTCTATGGCAGAGTTACATAAAGCCATAGGTGATAAGGACACAGCTACAAACTATTGCCTGGAAGGGCTTAAGAAGGCTCATAATGACCGGACCAGAGAAGCTTTGGAGAAGGAATTAAGGGCCCTGTCTGGCATAAGTTGAATAATCAAATTATATATTAGGTTAATAAGAATGGATTAAATATTAAATTTAATTATTTGAATTGTTTTTTTATGTAAAGGGTTATATTTATAAAGTGAAATATGAAAAAACTAAGCCTTTGGATTATGCAAATTTGGAAGTATTGATTTGTTTAATTGATAAGGCTGCCCTGACCAAAGCAGCCTTTTTGTTTTTTTGCCCTCCCCCGATTTAAAATGTTCGGTATTATGGTTATATTTTTAGCTGTAATTATTAAGCAGCTATAGAAAGAAAGGCCAGTTTCACTTTCTTGGCCAGGCATGTTCTCCTTAAAGATTATGAAAGGTAGACCTTTGCCTGCCACTTGTCTGTAAATGTGCTTACGTATCCGTGGCTGCTTCCCGGTAGTGATTTGATGGGTACATGCCTTTGAATCAACACTGAATGCATTTAATTTTTAACTATTTCTATAATGAAAAAAGAAAAACTGACCCTTGATTCTCTGCAGATAAGCAGTTTTAAAACCTCCGAAGCCGGTAGAGCAAAAGGCGGTAACTTTGCTACCCGCTACCCTCAGCTTTGTGATTCTGAGCTGCGCTGTGAAACCATCGATTACACAGCGTGTGACGGTGGTTACCAATGCCAGAAATACCCTTGATTTCGGCAGCGTAGGGTATTAAGGCCATACAGGCTTGGGCGTGTGGGTTTTAACAATTACGCTACAAATGATATAGACGGCTTTGAACCAGGTTCAAGGCCGTTTTTTTTAACTAAATTTAACAGCCATGAGGAAAGAGAAATTGTCTCTTCGGCACCTGAAAGTAACGAGCTTCAAAACATCAGCCATAAAAAGGATAAATGGAGGGGATGCAGCCACCCAATATGAGGTTTACTGTGATTCAGTCAGGCATTGTGAAACCATAGATCACTCGGCATGCTATGGTGACCAGATTTGTAAAAGGTACTATTGATGAGTTGCCTAGTCAGAACGGCCCTCTTTCACCGGGGGGCTTTCCACCGGCAGTAGGGACAATACCTCTTCGACGATCTCATCGGGCGTTTGGTCTACTGACACGATAATGGCTTCATCTTCCGGGGGTTCTTCCAGCGTGTCAAATTGAGACTGCAGCAATTCTTTCTTCATGAAATGCCCTTTGCGCGAATCGATTCTGGAAAAAATAAGATCAAAAGGCCCCTGCAGGTATACCAATATCATTTCTCCTTTCATCTTGCTTTCCAGCTGCTGCCGGTAGCTTTTTTTCAGGGCTGAACAGGCCAGTACTGCCCCATCCAGGGTTTCCATCCCTGCCAGCACTTTTGAGAGTGCCTCAAGCCATGTGCTGCGGTCCTTGTCCGTCAGTGCCGTTTTGGCCTTCATCTTTTCTATGTTCTCTTTAGAGTGGTAATCGTCCGCATCCTCAAAGGGCAGGTCCAGCGCTTCCGCTACCTTTTCCCCTATCAGTGACTTGCCGGAGCCTGACACACCCATTACCACAATTATCGGTTTTAGATCAGCCATATAGTAAGCTAACTGATTATCCGGTAATTTGATATAAGCAAATGAATTTTGTTGCCCTCCTTAGACGTGTGTTGTAGGTGTTTCAAGGTAATTTTATACCTTGAGGACTATCTACCAAATCTCATTTACCATGCCCGAATCGATGTTTAAAGGACTAAGAACCACCATATACCGGGTGGCTGATATGCAGGAGGCTGTAGAGTGGTATGCCGGGTTGCTGGGACAGCCTCCCTATTTTAATGAGCCCTTCTACGCCGGCTTTAATGTAGGGGGCTTTGAGCTGGGCCTGCAGCCTTATGAAGAAGAAGTACAGCAGGCAAAAAGCCGTAATGTAGCCAGTTACTGGTCTGTGGATGATATAGAGGATACCTTTTCACAGATGCAAAAGCACGGCGCTAAGGCTTACGAAAAACCGCAGGATGTAGGAGGGGGGATCAAAACTGCCACTCTCCTGGACCCATGGGGTAACCTGATCGGTATCATACAGGAGCCGCCGGTGGTAGAGGCCAGCCAGCGCCAGGATCCAGGCGTAACGGCCCTGGGCGGGATCTTTTTTAAGAGCAAAGATCCTGATGCGCTTAAAAAGTGGTATGAGGAGATGCTGGGCCTGAGTTCAGGGCCGTACGGTACCTCTTTTCGGTGGCGCAAACCGGGCAAGGGTTATGGCTATACCGTATGGTCAGTATTCAGCCAAAAGTCTGATTATTTTGGAGCTGCTGAACAATCCCATATGGTAAACTACCGGGTAAAGGACCTGGACGGCCTGCTTGAAAGATTACGGGCCCATGGGGTCGACATACCGAAAGAGCCTGAGTCATTTGACTACGGTAAGTTTGCCTGGGTAACAGACCCTGATGGCAACCGCATAGAACTGTGGGAGCCTGATGACGGGGTATACGGGAAGATGGGGGACGAATGGGCGGAATCTCACTGATCCGCCCCATCGTCCAGCCTTAAGTCAGTATGAAAGATCAGCCGTAGCCGCAGGCATAAAGGCTATGGCAGCAGTACGGTGCATCCACTGGCTGAAGGTATCCAGCGGGAAATCACGCAGGCTGGTAAAGTTGATACAGCCCTTTTGTACTTTAAAAAAGGAGGTCGTTTCAGCCAGCTCGCGGCGAAGTTCCGGGTGTGCATACATCACTGCCGAGCGAAAGGTGAAATAGAGTTTTGTACGGATCAGGCTGTATTTGAAGACCCCTTCCTGTTCATACAGCAGCACTTTCTTATGTTGCATGTGTTTCCCAAGGCGTTCATCCACCATGGGGTCAGCCTGCATAATTGCTGCGCGGATACTGTCTAATGTTTTTTTGTCTTCCGGGGTGAGGTCTGATGCAAAAGGAGGTGCCTCCACCTGCTTAGCGGGTTTGGTTAGGTTCATTGTAGGGTTTGGGTGTTTTGATTATTTATATTAGATGCGGCAAGGCACACATCACATGACAAGCCGGTAGATTATGGTAATGATATTACGAAATTTTGCCATGAAAACCCATCGGCGGGAAATAAAAATAACCGGCAGGCCTAACGTTTTTTTCTGTGGGACAATAAAGTAGTGTAAAGTACCTTAATCATCATATCAACGGAAGAGGCTGTCTCAAAAGGCAGCCTCTTTTTTTTGGAGTTGGCCATAAAAAAAGCGAGGGCATTACTACCCCCGCTTTCCAAGATGTGATATCTTGAGTTGTGTCAATAAGCGAAAAGATAGTTTTTAAAGACTACAACCCCAAGCAAATTATGCTTTTACCTCCGAGCCTGGAGGAGTTAATAGAGGCAGACCATCCAGTTCGGGTGGTCAACGAAGTGGTCGATCGTCTTGATATTGCCCCTCTATTGACTGGTTATAAGCCTGGCGGTACATCAGTATATCATCCAAGGATGCTGCTTAAAATATTGATTTACGGGTATATGAGTAATATCTACTCTACCCGCAAGTTGGAGGCAGCTATTGGTCAAAACGTTCACTTCATGTGGTTGGCAGGTATGAACAAGCCTGACCATAACACTATTGCCCGTTTTCGATGCGATCGGTTGAAAGATAGCCTGAAGGTGATCTTTGCTCAGATTGTAATGTTCTTAGTTGATGAGGGCCTACTGGACTTAAAGACAGTTTACACCGACGGCACCAAGATAGAAGCCCAGGCTAATCGCTACACGTTTGTGTGGGGCAGGTCTATTAAGACCAATACCGAAAAGATAAGCCAACAGCTTGAAGAGTTGTGGGACTATACCCAGCGGGTGGCAGAAGACGAGTTATATCAGGAAAAGCCTGATTTTAGCAAAATCGATGCTCGAAAGGTTAGTGATACTATTGATAGGATTGACCAGGCACTCACGGGCAAGAAGATAGCAAAAGGGAAGAGGCAGAAGCTTACCTATGCACGAAAAAACTGGCCTGGGAAGCTGGCTGAATACCAGCAGAAGCAAGCTATACTGGGACAACGAAACAGCTATTCAAAGACTGACCACGATGCAACCTTTATGATGATGAAGGAAGACCATATGCGAAATGGACAGCTCAAGCCGGGCTATAACCTTCAGATCAGCACCTCCAATCAATACTTGGTAAACTACACGATCCATCAAAATCCTACCGACACCCTAACGTTACAACCCCATCTTAAGAACTATCAGCAGTTATATAACACCCTGCCTGACACTATATGCGCTGATGCAGGATATGGTAGCGAAGAGAACTATGACTATCTGAAAGATAAAGTAGAGAAGGCCTATGTAAAGTATAATTACTTCCATAAGGAGCAAACCAGAAAATGGAAGCAAGACATATCTAAATCTCAGAACCTGCATTACAACGAAGAGCAGGATAAGGTCTATTGCCCGGCAGGCCAGCCAATGGATCATATAGGAAAGCGAAAAACAAAAACTAAGTCGGGTTATGAACAAACTTATGCACAATATCAGGCCAGAAACTGCCTGGAGTGTCCATTAAGGAGCGGTTGTTTTAAAGCAAAAGGCAACCGGATAGTTGAGATCAATCATAACCTTAGAACTCACAAGCAAAAAGTGCGGGATATGCTTATGAGTGACCAGGGAATAGCTCATCGCAAGCAGCGACCGGCAGATGTAGAAACTGTGTTCGCAGCCATCAAACACAACCGGGGCTTCCGCAGATTTATGATGCGGGGAACAGAGAAAGTCGAAATAGAAGCCGGACTACTGGCTATTGCACATAACCTGCTCAAAAAGGCTTCATAGAGAGCCTGTTTTCTTCGCCAAAAGAAAACAGATCATCAATAGCATTTACAGCAGATGAGCCTGGAAAGAAAAAAGTAAAGGCTGCCTCAACACTTTTGAGACAGCCTCTTTTTTCGTTACTGGAGCGAGATGGGTACTGGTGTAAAGCAGATAACAAAAACAATGAGCGCTATCCAGCCCAGTACCTGCCGGGCGGGACTCAGCGGTTCGTCGTGCTTTACAGGCGGGTGCCCCACTCCGATAACCCTGCCGATAAGAAAGGCAAAGAGCAGCCATCCTGTGAAGCCTTCCACTGCCGGGTAAAATGCTTTGATCGTAAACTGAGCCGCAAAGATGGCCGCCGCCACAAAAAGCCTCTTTTGCTTGTCCTGCGTAAAGCTGAATAGGCACACATAGAGAAAGCCAAGGTACAGCAGGGCATTGAACAGCAGCTCTACAGGGGGCAGAAACGGGGATATTAGGCCCAGGCCACTGTAGAATAACAGGCCTACGTACAGGGTGCCCGCCACCATCTTATGCTTTCGCAGGCCTATGAGGCCGTACAGGATGTGGCCGCCATCCAGCTGGCCGATTGGCAGCAGGTTAAGCGCGGTAAAGAATAGCGCCCAGAAGCCTGCCATAAGCCAGGGGTAATGGCTCATCTCCGCCGCAGGTGGTAGCCGGTCAGGGTCTGCCACTACCTTTTCGAAAAAGAGCATGGTGAGGTTCTTGCCGAATTTGAATGAGGTGGTGCTGTCTGTGGAAACGGCTTCTATCGACTCCTCCAGGGTGCTTCCCTGCCCCACATACTCCGGATGAATGTCATAAATATAATCGTAGGTAGGGAGGTGGCTGTAACCATAGTATAATACCCCTATGGCAATGACAAAACCGGCCAGAGGCCCGGCTATGCCTATGTCGAAGTATTCCCTGCGGGACTGTATACGCTGCTTTATCCGGATAAAGGCTCCCATGGTACCCAGAAATATGGGTATGAAGGGAATGAAATAGGGTAATGAGGTCTTGACTCCGTTGCGCCGGGCAGTTAAGTAATGCCCTGCCTCATGTATCGCCAGAATGCCAAGAAACGGTACGGAAAATGCCATGCCATCCAGAAACTCTTCGTAGCTGATGGGCATGGTAAAAAGTATTTTGCTATGTATCCAGAACACACCCGCCAGGGTGGTAGTGAGGAAAGTGACAATAAGTAAGGTAATATGCAGTAATGCCTGCTTAAGGTTGGGGTTCATATGAAAAAATTTCGAAAAGGCTGTCCGGTTTGGTTACTAGTATGGTGCTTAGCCCGGTTTGCCTGGCACCTGCCAGGTTCTCTTCCAGGTCATCCAGGAAAATACCCTTTGCTGCATCCAGGTTGTTTTCTTTTATCACGCGAGTAAACAGCTCAGGGTTCGGCTTTTTTACCTTTTCTTTATGAGAGTAGTAGCATTTGGTAAATAAATCATCAAAAGAATTCAGGCCGCTCACCTCTTTAAGTTTACGCTCCACTTCACGCATATGAATGCTGTTGGTATTGCTCAGCAGATAAAGGGTATGGGAGGAAGAAAGCTCCCGAAGCAGGGCTATTTTGGCCGGAGGTATTGTCTTTAGCATGCTATTCCACGCTTCGTCCAGCAAATGGTCAGCCGCATGCGTATGCAGGATCTGTCTTAGCTCGGTTCTGAAATCTGCCTCACTGATTGCGCCGGTTTCCAGTGCATTGCTTACCATAGCCAGCGCCTTTAAGTCCAGCCTGTTACGCCTGCGGTGTGGCAGCAGGGTTAGCTGCCGGACGGTGTCCTCAGGTGCGATGTCTATGATGACCCCTCCCAGGTCAAATATCAGGTATGTAGCTTCTTCCGGTTTCAGACCACTTTTCATTATTCCGATTTAGCTTTCAGGATAGTTGCAAGTATACTATTCATCCCTTCAAAAAACCTATTTATAGGCCCAAAAGGATTACATGGTGAGTGATTTCGATTAAAAAAGATTTTTAACGAGTGGTAAGCCATTGATTCACAGAAAAAAATAAAAGCCTCTTGATGAAAAAAAGAGAGGCCAACGCTTTTAAATAATCCGCAATACATCTACTTTATATTATTAAACTAAACACCCCGACCACTTATCTGATATAATCAGACTATTATATCCCGGTTAGCTTTGCCGGTATGCAAACCACCACCGTATATAACCGCTGGTATTAAAGCTGACTATCATTAAACCTTAATCCTTACTACCTATGAAAAAGTACCTTTACCTGATTCTTACCCTTTTAGTACCGCTGGCCGGCTATGGTCAGCAACCGGAATTAGTACCGCAAAATGATGCCGTCCGGGGCTTAGCCGCATTTTCTCCGGAAAAGCTGAAAGGCAAGTCCCACAAAGAGGGGTGGGTTTATACCGCCTCCGATTATGAAAGAGCAGGGGACAACCTCCGCAAGACCTTTTACCTCTCTGTGGATAATCCCGGCAACTATTTCTTTGCCGCCCACGTGATGGGTATAGCCGATGTGCCCGCGGAGAATACGGTTAGTAATAAGCAGTATCCTCTTAAGCAGGTAGCTGTATACCTGGATGATGAATATCTGGGTGAGCTGGACATCAGAAAAGATGGCTGGCATCCTGCCACGCTTAAAGGCAATAAGCAGGTAGGGCTGACAGCCGGGGACCACACCATAAGCTTTGAAAGCACCGCCCCGCACTACCCGGAGGTGGATGTAATCAAGGTGAGCGACCGCCCCGATAAGGCCACTTTTGATATGAGTAAATACAACACATACCTGAGTGAGCTGAAGGATAACGGCCTTAAGAATGTAGGCAAGGCCTTTAAAGCCGAGCCGCCAACTGAAGGGACAGCCGGTGAGGATCCTTTCTCTGTAGAGATGTCTGCTTCTAACTCAGGATATACCCATGAGGTAAACTCATATGTGTTAAGCAACCCGCTGGGTAACTATAAGCACCTCATGAATCTGCCTGTGGTATATACTTATTACAAAAAGCTGAGTCTTAGCAGCGGACAGAATGTGACCTTTCATACAAGCCCCATTTCCGGGCAGGACTACTACAGTGTGGACCCCGTCATGTACCTCTTTCATGCCACCGATATTAATGTAGCCTGGTCTAATGATGATTATACTAATCTGCACCCAAGAATTAGTGTAAGCATACCCAAAAGTGGCGACTATTACCTGGTATTACGCGCCTATAATAACTCTTATGCCAATGACCAACTGGGCAGGCAGGGCCTTGTGCAACTATACCAAAACGGATCACTCCTTACCAGTGAAGCGGTCATTAGTGGCTACCATGTAAGCGTAGGCACAAGTAATACGGGGATACTGAACTACTTTACCGCCTACAGTACAGGCAACCCTAAGCTATGGCTGGCCCCTGACGGCTATACTTCACCCATTAAGTTTTATGGTAACAGGTTCTGGTATGTTTCACCTATGGACCATCAGTGGTATGATGATGCCAGGTTCAGGATACAGAAGAACACCTCATCTTACCAGAATATGTACCTGCTGGTGAGTGCAGAAGGTGCCTGGTATGTGTACTGGGGTAACGCGGATGCATACGGATCTGTCAAGCAGGGGAGCAGTACCGTGAGGAGCTTTTTTCCTAACCTGAAGGAAAATGACGCCATGCAGACGGCCCCCTCTACCAATACGTATAACTGCGCCGCCTGGGCCGGAGGGATGACCAATGGCTGGTTCTGGGGTTGTTTATACCCCAGTAATGCCGGTGGCTCCTGTGCCTCGGGGACGTATTACGGCAGTGCCCAATCCTGGAATACCTGGGATAACTTTTTCGGCAATAGCCCCATGCGGTATAGCGGGGCGGTAACGTATACCCGGACCAGTGCTAATACCAGCAATGCTGAGGTGGCCGGATGGGCGAAAAGTAACGGGGAGATTACCCACTTTTCCGTTACCCGCGAGGCGAATAAACACCCGCACGGATATGCCTGGGAAAGTAAACCCGGAGGCCTGGAAAGGATATTTCACCCGCGCGATGCGCTTAACAGCACAAGTTACGGCTCTATCGTATATTACTACCGTGACCAGGCCAAAGATCCCTACCAGCCCTGGGAGGCAGCACCCCGTGGCGATGATGTTACAGCCCAAAGGGGCATAAATATCTCTGCCGAGCCGGTATTTACCATGGAAGAGAGCGTAAGGCTCGGGCTGACCGTACTGCCGGACGTGGCCCTTTCACAGGCGGAGGCCACTGTACTCAGTGAGCTGTCTGCCAGGTATGTAACCGAAGAGGGCGAGACAGAGGCCCTGTACAATGAGTGGCTGGCTGCCTGTAATGCTAATGAACTGAAGCCTAACAGTAATCCGTATAAGTTCTTTGAATTGCCGGAAGCTGAAAAGCTGCGGGCCCATTTCTACGCCAATGAAGAGCCCGCTACGGCCTTTCTTATGCAAAGGCTGTTCGATGCGGATGAAAACAGCTTCGAGGCCCAGGTAGGGGGGATGTTCTTCAGCGGCCTCACCGGGCAGAAGTATAATGAGCTGATGGATGAGGTGAAGGAGGAGTGGCAGCAGAACAGCTATACTGATGAGGGGGCCTATGTAGCTCCTCTTGCTACCGCTAATACGCGCAACTACATCAAGAAGATACTTGAGAAGCGCTACCTGGGCGAAGAGGAAAAAAGTGCCCCGGCCAGTGTAATACCCGATAATAATGAATTATTTATGGTATACCCTAACCCGGTATACACTATCTCTGAGATTTCACTGAACCTGCAGAAGGCTTCCGTTATTACGCTGACTTTATATGATGTAAATGGCAGAATGGTAAAGGAGTATGCAGTGAACGAAAGCTACCTGCCGGGCCAGTACAGCTTTGCGGTAAACCGCAGTGAGTATGATGCCGGTATGTATGTGGCCACCCTGAATATAGAGGGGAAAACCTTCCAGCGGAAAATCCTGGTGCGCTGATAGTCTCTGCACAATAATAGATTTTACAAAGTCCTGTGTACCTGCATGCACAGGACTTTTTTTATCTTACGTGCATATGACCAGATACCTGTTTGTTTTTATTTTCCTCATATCATGCCAGCCGGCATCATCTGCTGTGAACACACCGGGTGAGATGCCGGACAGCCTGCAGCACCTGGTGGAGGATTATGAGAGGCAGACAATGGTGCTGAGTTGTAGCTGGTGCCGGGTAAATCATGCCTCTTTTCTGCCTGTGATTACTTATGTGACACAGCACCCCGATACCATGCCCTTCTTATTCGATAAAGCTGAGTCAGACCCCCTCTTCAGGTTTGCTTATATCCGCTTGCTGCAGGAAGTGAAGCCAGGACTGTATCGTCAGTTGCTGGAAGCTAACCATATTTCCCTCCGGCCCCCGGACCCGGCTTCGCGTGAGGCTACCGATGCCTATTACAACAGGGTCTATTCGATGGACTGGGAAGAAATAAAAAAGCTCTCTCAAGAGACTGAATAAAGTCGTATAGACGACCTTTTAAAAGCTCTCAGGGGCCTTTTAGCCTATCAAAATAAAATTTTACTAGATATCTGATGCCATTTGCCTACTTTTGCACCGGTTAGTGGTTCCTGCCTTTGCTCATTTCAAAGGAAGGATTAAAAGGGAAGTCCGGTGTAAGTCCGGCGCTATCCCCGTAGCTGTAAGCTCCTTAACCCTTACGGAAATCTAATGCCACTGTCTGCCTATGGCGGATGGGAAGGCTTCCGAAAGGGGGAGTAAGCCAGAAGACCTGCCGTCAACCGTTAAACCAACGAGCTTTCGGGTGAAGAGCTGGCAGGTAGTACCCTTTCCGTAAGCGTACTCCGCTTTTTTCATTGTAGAAAGCTCATATTTCACAATTTGTAAACCGTGTAATATGAGCAGAATTAAGTATTCTCTCGCAGTCGCCCTGGCGATTGTTTTTACGGGCAGTGTGCGTGCCCAGTCCGACTTTTACCAAAACACAGAAACAGACAGCACCGGCACCATACGGCTGCAGGAGGTAGAAGTAACGGCCAGAAAATTTCCCTACAAAACGCTGGAGCAGACCAAAAACCTCACTGTCATTACCAATGAGGAGATTAAAAGGAGCCAGGGCCTTTCACTCAGTGAAGTGCTGGACCGTCAGGCAGGCATTACCATTAATGGCGCTTACAGCAGTCCCGGCAAAAACCTTAATGTGTACGTACGCGGAGCGGATCCGGAGTACACCCTTATTACAGTAGATGGTGTGCCTCTCTATGACCCAAGCGGTATCGGCAGTAATTTTGACCTGCGCTTTTTGCCCCTTGAGCAGATAGAACGTATTGAAATCCTTAAAGGCGGCCAATCCGTGCTTTACGGTACGGATGCCATAGCGGGAGTGATCAATATCATCACCAAGAAGGCAGAGGCCAATGGCTTTTCGCCTTATGCCACGCTTAGCTACGGCAGCTTTAATACGTGGGACGGCGCAGCAGGCGTACGTGGCAGTGCCGGTAAGGTAGATTACCACGTTGGCTATTCTATGCTTGATACCGACGGTATCAGTGAGGCCGTTTCTGAAGAAGAGTCTGTGGAGTTTGAAGAAGATGGTTTTACCCGCCAAACTGTACAGGCTAACGTAGGGCTGCAGGCAACGCCCGCTCTTTATATCAGCCCCTTTGTACGCTATAGCCGTTTTGATGGCGACCTGGACCAGTCAGCCTTTGTAGATGAGCTAGACTATACCTATGAGTTTGAAAATTATCAGTTAGGCCTGCGTGGCGAGTGGCAAACCACGATAGGGGAGATAAAAGCACTCTACAGCTACAATCATACCTATCGTTTTTTTGAAGATGATTCCACGCTTTCGCAAAACGGATTCTCCGCTTACTCTAATGGCAAATACATTGGAGACGAGCATTTTGCCGATATCTACCTGAATCACCCTATTTCCAGTGACCTTGAGCTGACAGTGGGAGTGGATTACCGCGGCAGCAGCACGGAACAGTACACTCTGTCAGTGAGTGAGTTCGGTCCATTTGCTACCAGCCTGGAAGATGACAGTGTGTCGCAGTCTCAGGTAGGCATTTATACCGCCCTGTTCTACAACCGGGGCGGCGAAGGATTTAGCACCGAAGCAGGCCTCAGAGGCAACCGACACTCAGTATATGGTGAAAACCTGCTCTTTAACTTCAGCCCTTCATACAACTTTGGCGGAGGCTGGAGCCTTTTTGCCAATGTAGCCCGGGCATTCCGTGCGCCTTCCCTGTATCAGCTATACAGCGAGTACAGCAACCCGGCTGAGCAGCTTGACGCGGAGACGGCCATGACGTATGATGGGGGCGTCCAGTATATCCAGCCGCAGGGCCGCTTCTCGGTACGTGCTTCTGCATTCTACCGCGATGTGAATGATGTGATTGCCTTTGACCTTACCAACTATGTGTATGTAAACCGTGACCGTCAACTGGATCGTGGAATAGAGCTGGAACCTGCGGTGTACTTTGGCAACCGGGCAAAGGTGGCAATCAACTATACCTACCTCAAAGGAGAGATTGAAGAGGAGGGCCTGGAAACAGACACTACTTACCTTAACCTGTATCGCAGGCCTGAGCACAGCGTGTCCGCTAATGTAGAGTACCAGGTAACGGATGCTTTGCTGATCAGCAGTAATGTACAGTGGAACGGCGAACGCCAGGATGCAGGCTTTAATGAAACGTTTGACCTGGAGCCTTATTTCCTGCTGAATGTACATGCGCAGTATCGCGTAAACAGTCAGCTTAGCCTGTTTTTCCGGGCCAACAACCTGCTGGATGAGCAGTTTACCGAGGTTCGCGGCTATGGTACCCGGGGCAGGAATATTTCCGGCGGATTTTCATTTCAACTATAAAACCGAAGTGGTATGAAAGAGATGACCAATCCGCGCACACTCGTGCTGTTTGCTTTTATTATGGTAGTGGCCGCCTTTCGGGTGGTGACTACCAGTGAGGAGCTTAATGCTATCAGTACCTTTACCCCCCTGGGCGCCATGGCCCTGTTTGGCGGTGCCCACTTCAGGCAGCATACGAAGGCCTTTGCTTTCCCTTTGCTGGCCTTACTTATCAGCGATCTGGTGCTCAATCGTTTCGTATACGGCATGGGCTGGTCCCTGTACCAGGGCTTTTACTATGTATACGGAGCCTTTGCCCTTATGGTACTGGCCGGTCGCGCCATGCAGCGGGCCATTACAGTGCGTAATGTGCTCTTTTCTGCATTGTTTATCACCTTTATTCACTGGATCGTCACGGACTTTGGCGTATGGATAGGAGGTACCTTATACCCTAAGACCTGGGCCGGATGGTGGGCCTGTCTGGCGGCAGCCATTCCTTTTGAGCGGAACTTCCTGCTAGGCACGCTTCTATACAGCGCCATTATGTTTGGCGGTATGGCCTGGCTGCAGGGGCGCTTTCCTGTGCTCAGGTCTCTGCAAGTGGCTAAGGCCTGATTCATGGCAGGCCATATTACCTTTATTACCGGCGGGGCCCGCAGCGGTAAGAGTCGCTATGCGCAGCAAACAGCCTGTGCCTTGTCATCCAATCCACTGTACGTGGCCACGGCCCGTATTGCCGATGAGGACTTTGAAGCAAGGGTGCAGCGGCATCGGGGCGATCGCCCGCCGGAGGTATGGACGAGCCTGGAGGAGGATAAATTCCCCTCCCGGCTCGATCTTTCCGGCCGTACGGTGGTGCTGGACTGTACCACCCTGTGGCTAACCAACTTCTGCTCAGACCACCAGTGGCAGTGTGAACAGGCCTTCGAAGCCTGGCGCACAGAAGCTGATTGCTTACTGTCCCGGCCATTTCACCACCTGCTTATCATCTCAAATGAACTCGGTATGGGCCTCCATGCGGATACGGAGATCGGCAGAAAATTTACTGATGTGGCAGGATGGGCCAACCAGCACCTGGCGGCCCGGGCTCACACCGCCATTATGATGGTAAGTGGCTTACCTCTTTACCTGAAAAAGACTGATCCATGAATGACCTTCTCTCACAACCTATTTACCCTCCCTCACAAGCAGACGAACCAGCCATACAGCAAAAGATTGACCTGAAAACAAAGCCCCCCGGAGCCCTGGGCCACCTGGAGACAGTGGCGCGGCAGGTAGCAATTATCCTCGGCCAGGCAGCACCGGAATTAGTGCAGCCTCATTTGCTTGTCTTTGCGGGAGATCATGGCATAGCCGCTCAAAATCAGGTGAATCTGTACCCACAGGAAGTTACCGCCCAGATGGTGGGTAACTTTGCGCGGGGCGGGGCGGCCATCAATGTATTTTGTGGGCAGCACGGCATCCATCTAAGGGTGGTAGACGCCGGCGTATGTGCTGACCTGGACCCTCACCTTCCAATTATACATAAAAAGATAAGGAAGGGTACACGAAACTACCTGTATGAGCCGGCCATGACTGAAGCAGAATGTCGTGAATCTTTTAAGACGGGGGCAGGCCTGGTGAGGGAGGTGGCTGGTAAGGGATGTAATGTGATAGCTTTTGGGGAAATGGGTATTGGCAATACTTCTTCTGCCGCTCTGCTCATGCATGGGCTTACCGGCCTTGACATGGCCCTGTGTGTAGGCAGGGGGACCGGCCTGAGTGATGAGGGCCTGAAACAGAAAACGGATATTCTTTCCCAGGCCTGGAGGGCGCATAGTGGTACGGGGCTTACGAATCCCTTGACGCTGCTGCAGCTATTCGGCGGATATGAAATTGCCATGATGACCGGTGCTTACCTGCAGGCTGCGGCCAGTGGCATGGTCATATTGGTAGATGGCTTTATCGCCACCGCCGCACTGGCTGTTGCGTATGCTTTGCAGCCTGCAGTACGTGAATTTTGTGTGTTTGCTCATTGCTCCGGTGAGGCAGGTCATGAGGCGTTGCTAAGGTGGATAGAGGCGAAGCCGCTGCTACATCTGGGACTTAGGCTGGGGGAAGGGACAGGGGCGGCCCTGGCCTATCCGCTCGTAAAGTCCGCGGTGGCCTTTTATAATGAAATGGCAAGTTTTGAAAGTGCCGGAGTGAGCACATCTGCGCAATGAAAAAGGAAATACGCCTCTTCTTTACCGCCCTTATGTTTTATACCCGTATCCCGGTACCGGCGGGGATCGGGCATGGAGCAGATGACCTGAATAAGTCAACCCGGTATTTTCCCTTCATTGGCTGGATAGTAGGAGGTATCTCCGCGCTAACATATATGCTGGCATCACTTGCGCTACCTCCTTCAGTAGCGGTACTGCTAAGCATGGTGGCCGGGGTGTGGATTACAGGGGCTTTTCATGAAGATGGCCTCGCTGACATCTGTGATGGGTTTGGTGGCGGCTGGACGCGCGAAAAGATACTGTCTATTATGAAAGACAGCCGCCTGGGGGCCTTTGGGGCTATATCCCTTGTATTTGTGCTGGCCCTTAAGTTCAGTCTGCTGGTGTCTATGCCTGCTACTTCTATTCCCTTCGCGATCATTGCCGGCCACGCCATAAGTCGCTGGGCTGCCGTGACGATGCTTTATACCCATACCTATGCCCGGGATGACCAGGACAGTAAGGCCAAACCAGTGGCGCAAAAACCTGATAAGGGGATATTGATCTTTGCCACCCTTTTTGGTCTGCTTCCTCTTATCCTCTTTCAGAATCCCCTGGTTTGCCTGGGTATACTGCCAGTATACGGCATGAAAATGTATCTGGGCCGCCTGTATCAGAAGTGGATCGGGGGCTATACAGGTGACGGACTCGGTGCGGTACAACAGACTACCGAAGTAGTGTTTTACCTTTTCCTTCTCGTACTATGGAACTATACCTGATCCGGCACACCACACCAAAAGTGGCTAAGGGAATATGTTACGGACAGAGTGATTTGGCAATAGATGACAGTCGCTATTCGGAGGAAAGTGAACGGGTTATTGAGTCCTTGCCAGCTAAACCTGATGCCGTATACAGTAGCCCTTTAAAAAGATGTACCAAACTGGCCGGGCATATAGCTGCGCAGTTTGGTGCGAATTCAGTCATTACCGATACCCGGTTGATGGAGCTGGATTTCGGCGATTGGGAAATGAAACCATGGGATGAGCTTACCGGTCTGGCATTGGACATATGGATGCAGGACTTTGTAAATCAAAAAGCAGGGGGAGAGGAGTCCTTCACCGGACTGCACCAGCGGGTAGGCCATTTTCTAAACGATCTGGCAGCCAGCTCATACCATAGGGTGGCCGTGGTGACGCACGCAGGCGTTATCCGGTCCGCCATAGCGCACTTCGAGGGGGTAGCGCTAAAGGGTGTATTTGCATACGCTTGTCCTTATGCCTCCGTAAGGCACTATAAGCTTTAGCAGACTAGGTAGGTATGTTAAGGGTAGCCACCAAAAGATAGCTGAGAGGAAAGGTCTGTGGCGCCCTCTCCAGTTCACGCTTCAGGTTGGACAGGTCGTCCGGGTGCTCCTCAAAACGGCTTAGCTGAAGTTTGTTTTCCAGTAGTGCCGAAAATATATCGGCGAGTGTATGATGAAAGGTGTAACACGTCTTTCCTTCATAGGCTTCCTTGCCAAGGTAGTCAAGATCACCGGCCTCTTCATAGGGCGTCTTATCAAAGTAGCCGAATGTTTCAGATACCTTCATGTCATCCTCTACGATAGCACTGAAAGGATGCTGCTCCATGATCACGAGGTGACCGCCATCTTTGAGCTGGGAGGTGGCTGTGGCAAAGAATGCCTTTAGGTCCGGAAGCCAGCACAAGGCCCCCACCGTAAGTAACACATAATCGAAGCGGCCATAGGCAGCATCGGGTAGGTCGTATACATCTGCGACTTCAAAAGTGGCATCCAGGTGGAGGCCAGCCGCCAGTACACGTGCGCTATGTATCGCTGATGAGGAGATGTCAACACCAACGCAGCGGCCGGCATTCAGTTTTTTTAGGCTTACCAGTTCCTCGCCGTCATTACAGCAGAGGTGCAGTACGCTCCTGCCCTCAAGCCCATAGTCCAGAAAAGCCTCATGCAACGGGGCTGGCAGGGTATGGT
Organism: Roseivirga sp. BDSF3-8; assembly: GCF_041449215.1. Taxonomy (NCBI): domain Bacteria; kingdom Pseudomonadati; phylum Bacteroidota; class Cytophagia; order Cytophagales; family Roseivirgaceae; genus Roseivirga; species Roseivirga sp. BDSF3-8. The sequence continues at coordinate 107,054 of NZ_JBGNFV010000002.1, forward strand.
AGTTTTTACGCAGGAACTTCTTTTTATGCCCGCTTTTCTTCTTGTACGACTGATGACGGGGATTTACCTCATCCCAGGCCTCACGGGCCATGGTTGTAAAGTGCTTAATCTCCTTTTTCAGAGGCTGATCGCCCCTTTCCGGCATCTCGTTTCCTGCTGACATTGGCTTATTCTGGTTTGCAGCAGCAATTTACGGCCTTCACTTGGGATGGCATAGCGACAGGAAGAAAAAATAGTGAAAATTCCCCGGGTCGAACCCTTGACATGCATTACCTATTTACCTAATATTGCGTTCCTTTTGAAGATAACCACAGTATGGTGGTCACTTCAGGGCCTATAGCTCAGTTGGTTAGAGCACTTGACTCATAATCAAGTGGTCCCTGGTTCGAGCCCAGGTGGGCCCACTCTAATTAAAGCCATCTACTGCAAAGTAGATGGCTTTTTGCATTTCTGATAAGTATGGTTGTATAGCAACCTTGGTGAAAAGTTCATCCGACCCTTCGGTGGAAGCCCAGGTAGGACCCGCCTCACAGAAGCAGTACTTAATGATAAGGTGTGCTCCTTCATGTACTCCCCGCTGCATGACGAGGTCGTCTAGCTAAATATGGATAGAATAGGCTGATTAATTCTGTGCATTCTTGTGTATTTCACACTAGCGTCAGGGCCTGTCTGCCGTTCAATTAGCTTTTACAGGCTGCATATGTTAGTTCAAGGGCTACTCTTGAACTAAGTAGTATGTTTCGCGCCAAAGAGGCATAGCCGTCAAGCTAAGCTCCTATTTTGCTGATTATGAATAAATTGCTTTTAAAAATATGGCACTCTGTAGCGATAGGCACAAATAATTCCCCTCCCCCGGGGAGGGGACAGATGAAAAAACGTTCCAAAGTTTTTTCATTAGAGTGATCCGGCATTCCGGAGGGCCCGACTCTCGTAGTCCAGCATTCCGCTGCGCCCGCATCCGGTGGTACATGCAGCAAATGGCAAGAGAGTAATCATTTCAGTGTACTTCTACTTTTAACTTGACGGCTATGGCCAAAGAGGGGGGCATCCCCACGAAAAACACCTTTGTATTATTTATACAAAACAATGTATTAGATTTAATAATGTTGGAATAAATAGGGGTTTATACTTATTTTTAAAGAATTTTATGTTGTTTTTTATTACGCAAATAAATATAAATCAGCGTTTTATAACTTTTAAGTCATAAATAAACCAGCTATGGAAGATATAGAAACTACCTCTGTCATGATAGGTAGTGTAGTGACCTGGGTAGGCAATACGCTTGCGAGGGACAAATCTGTAAAAAAGCTTTTCGGGGACCTCTCGGAGGCTACGGTAAACTGGATACGGCCGCTGCTGCTTGAGCCGGGGGGTAGCGAAAAGGAAGAGGTGAAAAAGCTAAAGGAGAAGCCGGATAGCCCTGCACGGCAAAAGAGCCTGGAGGCAATACTGGAGATGGCAGTGGAGGACAACCCGGAGGGCGAGAAGCACCTGAGGCAACTATATAAGGAGCTCTGCAGCCAACCCGGCGCCATTACGATAAGCCATAGCAAAAACGTGAATACCGGCACCATTACGTCTACAAGTGGAAATATTCAAATTGGGGATAGTCATTAAATGGATAAGAATATAAACAAAGGCAACATCTCTACCGGAAGTGGGAGTGTGCACCTGGGAGACAATAACTTTTACTACAAGAGTGTGGAGTACCAGGATTTTCAGGAGAAAATAGCAATGCTGCGGGACCTTGTAGGTTCTGCTACTTCAGAGGAAAAAAAGACACAATACCAGGCCAAACTGAATATAGCACAGGAAGCTCTGGAGAAATTTAAAAAAGACGTTCTCTCCCTGGCAAAGACCTTTCAGGCGATAAATATAGATACGGAGCGCCTGAAGCGGGCGAAGGAGCACTTTGACAAAGGCGAGTTTAAGGAAGCCCGGGCCATACTGGACGCGGAGCAGATAAAGCTGGACCAGGATACACTGCTTAAGCGGAAGGAGGAACTAGAAAAAGAACAGGAGAAAAATGAGCAGGACCTGAAGCACAACGCCGATGAGTTTCTGGTAAAAGCAAAACTTACGGAAATTGAGTATAGCAGGCCTGATCGTGTAGCGAAGACAAATGAGTATTATGAGGCTTCGCTAAAGTCTTACCGCCATATAGACAACCTGTACGCGTACGCCCTTTGGCTGCAGGAGGATATGAATAAGCTTGAAGAGGCACTTGAGCTATACCGAGAAGCATTGGATCATGCGGATATAGGAAGTGAAGGGTACATAAGCCAAAAGGCGCTTGTGCATAACAACCTTGGCAACCTGTACAAGGATATGAACATATATGCCGAAGCAGAAAACCAGTTTAATTCCTCCATGGAAATCCGAAGAAAGCTATGGTATGATAATAAGCAGGTGCATGACTATGACATGGCGGTACTGCTAAATAACTACGCGATACTATTGAACCTTAAAGGAGAATTTGAGAGGGCAGAAAAATACTTCCTGGAGTGCCTGGATATACGAAAGAGGATTTATAACGAAAGGCACGAGAGCACGTACCTTATGGATGTAGCCATGGTACAAACTAACTTGGGGATTGCCTATAAGGATATGGGCAGATGGGATGAAGCCATTTCCTTGCTGGAAGAGTCACTACATAATAAAATTGCGGTAGATAAACAGCGGCCCGGTGCTATGGCGGACTCGGGCAATACCTATAACGCACTGGGCATTGCCTACAAAGCGAAAGATAATTATGACAAGGCTATTGCCGGTTATAATGAAGCCTTAAGAGTTTTCAGAATCAACGCCATGATAAACCCAAAAGTATTTGAAGGTTCAGTGGCTATGGTTTTGGGTAATCTGGGAAATCTTTGCAGACAAATATATAAAAAGGATGACGCCGACAAGTACTACCAGGAGGCTATAATTATATACACAAAATTGCTTGATCAGAATTTCATGCAATATGCACCTACCGTAGGAGCATTATTTGTTAATATAGCCATGTACCAACATCAGGAAGGTAGTAGTAAAGAAGTGGTGATGGAGTTTTTGGATCATGCTATCCGGTGCTTGCTGCCTATTGAAACGCCTATGGCGGATACGAATCTATGTAACTGTGTAAACCTATTAGCTGAACTTGGAGAAGATCCGCAAGCCTATTTGGCTCAATTTGCAAAGGATATGGGGCTCTACAACTAAACATTCTAGGCTGGTATATTTCAAGTGACAACTCATAAAGCTTTCAGGCCAATAAGGTGTATGATGCTTTTGCTTGGCGGGGTGATTGAGAGATATCACCCTGTCTATAGCTTTAACGTAACTTTAGGATAGCACCGGTAGAGCCTCTGCCTGAGTTGCTTGTGCATATCCTCGACTATGTAAGTAGCGCACAGGTCTTCTCAAATAATAAACTATACCCTATCCCTCCCCCTTTTATCTACACACAGCCCGCGAAGCCATAAGAACGCGCCGAATAGATACCGTTGGGACAAAGATGCTAACCTCGAAACGATGCCTCGAGAAATTACCCACACTATCAGTTAACAATTAGAAGTGCGCCGTTTCTGTGCGAAGCACACCCTGGAGTTAGTGGTAGAGACGGACCTTTGGCCTGGGCATTGTGCCCCTTATTTCTTCTTATCAATTACTTTCAGCACCAGGTTAATGATGGGCAGCGCCACAAAGCCCACTACCAGGCCTACCAGGAACTCGCCCAGGATAGACGGTAGCCCGTGAACCAGGTCATGGATGAAGTGGATGTTGTGAACAAATATGCCCCCTCCCACGAGGATCATCGCCAGGGTGCCTATCACAGCAAGCGCCCGGATCACTACCGGCAGCGACTTTACGAGTCCTTTTCCTAGTTTACTCATAAAGCTCTTTTCACTGTCGCTGTTAGCAATCAGCTTATACCCCAGGTCATCCATACGTACCAGAAGGGCGACTATGCCGTACACACCTACAGTTGCCAGTATGGCTACCACACTTACCGCCACTATCTGTATCTCCAGCGGCTTACCCACTACCGTGCTCAGCGCTATGATTACGATCTCTACCGAGAGGATAAAATCTACCAGTATAGCCGCCTTTATTTTCTTCTTTTCGTACGCCTGCGCTTCGGCCTGGCTCATCTTGCTTACGTCCACCCCTTTTTGGGCCTCTTTACTGTGAAAGAGGTACTCATATATTTTTTCAGCGCCTTCGTAGGCGAGGTATACCCCCCCTATTAGGAGCATGATGGTGATGGCAATAGGCAGGTAGGCACTTAGCAGGAAGGTTACCGGCAGTATGATCAGCTTATTCAGGAAGGAGCCTTTCGTAATCTTCCATAGTACCGGCAGTTCCCTGGATGATACAAAGCCTGAAGCTTTTTCCGCATTCACTGCCAGGTCATCAGCCAATATGCCTGCCGTTTTTTGAGTAGCGATTTTACTCATAGAAGCTACATCATCCATGAGTACCGCTATGTCATCAAATAGAGCGAAAAATCCTGAAGCCATCTGGTGCTATGTATTATTGCGTATAAATTCCAAAATCAGCCCCGAAAGATAAGGGAAAGCCCCCGCTTTGCCAATAGTGAGCCGGGGCAGGTGATTACAAGCCCTTATACATGACTTTCCGGATGAGAGTAGGGTGGGGTACGGCCGCAGGTTTTAATAATTACACTATGCATTATTGAAAACCCGCCATTTCATATGGTGTAAATAGTTGCTGATATTTACTTTACGCTCTATGCTCGGATCCCATATAAACAGCCCTCCCAAACTGATAAGAAAGACGGTGAGAATAATGATTACTTTACCCATTGGCCTTGGTTGACTTTTTATCTATTCTAGGGGAGGTAATGCTTTTCTTCTTATAGATATTTTTCATAACGATGCTGTAAATGACCCCCGCCACCAGGCCAAACAAGCCTCCCAGGTAGCTGAAGTTGTGCATCGATCCCACGGCAATGAAGCTGCTTACATCCACCAGGTTTTCCGGGAGTTTCCAGTGTACGCCTGTTTTAGCCAAGTGAAATATGCCATAAGCCAGCCCTAAAAGTCCGGTCAGCAGGGTTACCGCTATGGTTATAAGCATAGCACGGAAAGTTACGCGTAGCATCTGGCTACCGTCTTTATGTATGAAGCCAACCAGGCCTAGAATAAGCCCTATGGGTACGCCCATCCACCATGTAGCCATGAACCCTACAACAGATACCTGGATTCTCGGTTGGGGAAAAATAGCCTCATTTCCCATGTCCATTAATCCGAATTGGTAGAACTTAAACTTTGTATAGTACTCCGGTGAAATGCTATAGGTTAGTTGGTCATGAATAATACCGTAAAGACCACCAAGCAAGGGAGCAATTATAATAATGAGAATGAATATGAGGAGTTTCTTCAAGGGTATATCGGGTAGTGGGCATATCTGGATGATTATGCTGATAAGTATACTGGTTTTGTTTCATACTATTCTTCTCTTCCAGTTTCTCTTTTCGATATGCCTTACGTTATCCGCGAATTTCAGGGTATCCAGGTAGGTGGCCAATTCCTTTAGCTCTGTATCATCCGGTGATCCTTTAAACTCAGTTACGTAAATGGCATTACCATAATTACCTCGTACTTTAGCAGGCGTATCATCTACTATTAATACCCTATTCAGATCATATCCTCTCCTTCTCACCTTTTTCAGTGGTTTGACATACCCGTAATGGCTGGGCCGGTCCTGGTCATACTGGCCATAATCATCTGTGGCACTGATAACCCTGGTGGTCGTCCTCGACCGTCCCCATATAAATTCTAGGCACTCACCGATACCCAGCCACTCCACAATATTATATACATAATCATCCGAAGCTGATGACCATATAGCCACCCGGTAGTGGCTCAGGGAGTACTGCAGAAACGTATCCAGCCCTGGCCTTTTGTAAATATGATAGCCGGCCAGATGCCCGTCAGGGTCTGTAGCTAACCGGGCCGCAGTAGCGTGGATAAGCGTTTCGTCCAGGTCCAGTATTAGAAGTATGTCAGATTTTGTTTGAGTCATACAAGAGGTGTTCTGACCCGCAGAAGTACCTATTGATGTAGCTTTTCACTAAAGATAGCCCTGAGTTCTTCGTTTCCTGTTTTCTCAGAAAAATCAACCAGGTAGCGGATCACCTCCTGGCGCGTGGTGTCTGTCTGGTGTGCCGTATAGAGCACCCCTACCGCAAATCGTTTATAGTCCGTACCTTTTACACTGTCTCCTTCTTCCATATAGCCATTGCCGTAATCAAAGGCCAGCGTGCCTATGTCCAGCAGGTTGTCAACAGCATGGTTTACTGTTTCCCGGCTGTTGTGGTCTAAGGCGATGGCCTTATCAATAGCTACTTTACCGCTTCTTATGTCGCCGAGGTTTATCCTACAGAGGCCATACTCCAGGTGAGCCGGCACATTGGCCGAGTCCAGGGCCAGGGCTTTCTCATACCATTCCAGGCACTGGTCAAATTCCCGTAGCATAAAATGGCTATGCCCCATCGCGCTTAAGGCAGGGGCATGGTCCGGGTCCGCGGCTAGCGTTTCATCAAATTTCACTATCGCCTTACGGTGCAGTTCTTCAGCTTTTTCAGGGTTGCCTTCCTGTGCGGCGCTCTCTGCATCCAGAGAATAGGAAACACCTTCATTAAAGGTTTCGAAAGATTTGTCCTGCTGCCCGGAGGAATTACATCCAAATGTGATGCTCAGTAAAACTAGTAGACCCGTAAGTACCTTATACATGTTTTTAGTGAAGCTATAAGTCAGATAAAGCTTATTCAAAGCCCAAATTTAAATCATTTCTTTTACCCTCAGCCGGTAAACAGGCTGTATTATCCTTTCATGGTATCAATAAGGGACTTAAGCTGTGTTTGGCCAATCGTAATCCTGAGGGACACAGGCAGGTCTTCTAAGAGGGCATCCTGGTAATTCCCATACCTTTCTCTGCCCGCCTGGGTATCGGCAAGTATGTTTGAGTCAAAGTTCTGCTCTGTATCTTTTCCCGGAATCACCGCCTGCATATCTACCCCCTCCGCACCTCTGGCTGAGGACAGAAAGCGCATATGTTCGGGGATAATGTCCTGGGAGATGACGTTCTCATCGCGTGGCTGTACCGGCCTGGGGCCGAGCTTTCTGTTTTGCTGGAGCAACTTAGCGGCTTCCACACCCTCTTCGCTACCCAGCGATTTGCCTATAAGCTCCACCACCATTTTTATTACGGCTGCTCCCTGGGGGTTCCAGGAAAGCTTACCTTCTCTGCCGGATTTTTTCTTTTGAGCTTCCATCTTGCCATACACGAAGGTGAAAGCCCTGTAGGCATCTACAGGAGAAAAAGCCGTATCGTCTGACTTTTTTTCTACGTGCATATCTGCCTCGTTGGTCGCGGGTACATAGGTGCCCTTCACCAGACCAAACTTGAAGGGAATGCCCTTAGACTCATCTATGGGGTCTGATCCTTTTTGTATGACCGCCTGCCGTTGCACCGCTGTAGCACCGGCGTCTGTTTTTGCCTGCAGAGGGGAGCTTGCCGTGGCTGCATCGCTCTGCAGGGCTTTGCCGCCCATGATGTCCGCCTCTCTCTCCAGCTTCACGTCATCATTTACATTAACCCCCTGGGCCATTTGAGTGGTGGGTTGAACCCGGCCCTGCTTTTGCTGCACCACGTGCCAGGCCTCATGGGGCAGGTACTTTTCCTGTCCGGAGGCCACATGGATATCGGTGCCCTGGGCGTAGGCATGAGCTTGCAACTGGGCAGGCTTAGGGGAGTTATAGTGCACCTTAACATCGTCAAGGGAGTGGCCGGAGAGGTTTTCTATACCTGTCTTCAGCGAGTCGGGCATGCCCGTTTTGTTTTGCTTAGAGGCAGGACTTTCCATTTTTTGCGCCGGTGAGGGCTGGTTGGCGCCTGTTTTTTGCAACTGGGCCAGGGGGGACTGAACGGGGCTATTTGCCGCTAAATCTTGCATGGCTTTAAACTGCATGGCTTTTGGACCTGTGGCTGCCTTATGCTGCATGGCCTTAAGCTGGACGGCCTTAGGGGAGTGAGCCGACTTATGCGCCAGCGCCTTCATCTGTACGGCCATAGGACCGCCCGTTTGTGAGCCAGGGCCGGCGCTGGTAGTAGTCGCTGCCTTGGTAGCCTTATCAGGGTTATTATCAGCCACGTACGAAGGGTGGTTTTCGCTTGCGGCAGTCAGCGGGCGGCTAGAGGAGGCCTGCGGTAGATGGGTGTATTTTTCCATATAAGGGTACCGGTTGGTTGAGTAAGCGTATCAGCATGTACTTACTTATTACTAAAATGCAATTAATTATCCATAACAACACATGGGGAGTGCCAAGGGTGAGCTATGAGCTATTGCTTGGAGTACTATTTTACAGAAAACAGGCCTATTTGCAGGCATGTCTTACATAAGGGGGTTCAGTCACAGGGAGCCTGAGCCTATGCTAAAAACCGGAAGCAGATATGTGCGAAAAATAAGGGATATGTGTAAATTCCTGCCTGCGTTAGGGACAGGGGCTGTTTGGGCGTTTGTATTTTTTTAAATTCTACTAATGATAATCCGGATACTACTAATGGTTATCGCAGGCCTTCATGCCGCCATTCACCTGCTCGGCTTTGTCAAAGCCTTTGGCCTGGCCCGGGTAGAGCAGCTAAGTAAACCCATCTCCAAACCTGCAGGTGTATTATGGCTGGTGGCTGCCGGCCTGTTCTTCTATGGTCTCCTTCTGTTTCTATTAAAAAACAAACTTTGGTGGGCTTGTGGTCTGGCCGGTATTGTGCTATCCCAATCCCTCATCATGCTGTATTGGCAGGATGCCAAGTATGGGACTATCGCTAATGCCATCCTTCTGCTTGCCTGCATAGTTGGCTATGGGCAGTGGGACTTTATACGTACTGTAGAGAGTGAGGTGAATACGCTTATAAAGAGTGCAGGTCAATCACACGCCCTGGCAGAGGGGGTAAGTGCCGAGGCTTTACCTGCGCCTGTAAAGCGTTGGATGCAATTTAGCCGTGCGGAGAAAGTCAGGAGCTCCCGGACAGCCCATCTGTACCAGGCAGGCCGTATGAAACTATCTCCCGAGGGAGACTGGAAGCAGGTACAGGCAGAACAGTGGTTTACCCTGCAGAGGCCTGGCTTTTTATGGAGTGCGCAGGTAGGCAGCGGTTCCCTCTTGCAGTTTAGCGGGAGAGACCGCTACACGTCTGGTAAAGGGAGCATGCTCATCAACCTCTACTCCCTGGTCCCCGTTGTCAATGCTTCCGGCATGCAAATAGACCAGGGCGTAGCCGTCAGGTACCTGGCAGAAATGGTATGGTTTCCACAGGCAGCCATGAGCCCCTACCTGCGGTGGGAACAGACCGGGCCGCTACAAGCCAAAGCTACCCTCGCTTACATGAGCACTGAGGTAAAAGGTGAGTTTACCTTTAACAGCATAGGCCAGGCAGTACGCTTTGAGGCACTCAGGTATTATGACAAGACGGGCTCCATGGAAAAATGGGTGATCGATATAGATGAGGACAGCTACAGGGCTTTTGACCGCGTGCGTGTTCCCACAAGGGCCCGTGTCACCTGGCAGCTCGCCGGGGGCGGCTTTACCTGGTATGAGCTTGAAATAAACGGAGTGGAATATCAGTGATTAAGCCCGGTGAGCTTGGTACAGGATCGGGAAATGAGCAGATCCCTTATAGCCCGGGAGAGATAGCCAGAAATAAGGCGGCCATAAGCCCTATGCCCCCTATACTCATCAGCAGCAGAGGCAGGTAGGTCATAGTCAGAGGAGAGTCGATCATAACCTCCCCAGGATTATCCCTATCATACTTTACCGAGACGTTAGACCCTTCGGGTTTAGGAGAGTTGTAGCCAACTGATAGCTGTTTGGTGATCCATTCATCGGCCTCAGCAGTCTTAAAGCGTATCACCGGATAATACCGGATTTCCTTGCGGATGGAATATTTGGCTTCATTCCTGAATATGATCGCAGTGGCAGCCTCACCATTACGCCTCAGGTGAGAAGATTTTTGCCATAATTGCAGACCAAGCGCGGTAAATGCAAGGCCTATCAGACCGCAAATGATTATTTCTTCCATAGTTCTCTTCCTTTAAGCCCCTAACCGTGAAGCTAAGCGATAAAATTTCCCTCCTGTGGCAATAGGAGGGGAGCGGATAAAAATCGCTCCAGCGAGTTTTTATCCAGGGAAGTTCCGACTTTTGCTGGCCCGGCATTCCGGTGGTACATGCAGAATGTTCTTGGGCAGATACTTCGTTCTAATTACAACATTTGTTTAGCCTTCCCTGTATGCCAATCCCGCCGGAATACACTCCCTACCCACAAGGTGAGGAATGGTTAAAGAGCCTGTTCACACGCTTGTTTTGACAGATACGCTTTAAAAGCCGGCTCCACCTCACAAATATATACACGGCATCAGTCACTTCCACCCCCGGCCCTGCGCCATGTAATGAATAAAGAGTTATCCCGCCGTTTTTTCAACAGTCTGTGATACAGCGCCCTGCCTTCGAAACAGCTTAGTGGACTCATTCGTATGAATGGTCAAGCAGATACCCATTCTATGAACATCAGGTATACACTAGGCTGCCTTGCACGTATCCCCCTTTTGCCCCTCATGTATTATCAGGGAAAGCAGATAAGAGCCCGGGTTCCCAGGCTTCCCGAAGCTACAGGTACAGAAGGCTTTGCCGAGCCAGGCAAGGCTACCTCCAAAACGATCAGGCTCCTATCTGTGGGGGAGAGCACCATTGCCGGGGTAGGGGTGCACACCCATGAGGAGGGCTTCACCGGGGCATTGGCCCGCTTGCTGGCAGAGGCGCTGAAAGCGGTTGTACACTGGAAAGTATATGCACGCAGCGGATATACAGCCGCCAGGGTAGCAGGCAGTATCGTTCCTGCCATGACTGATGAAACCGTAAACCTGATTGTGATAGGCCTGGGGGGCAATGATGCATTTACCTTAAGGTCTCCACGCCAGTGGAGGAGGGATATCCGCCGGCTTATTGAAGGCCTGCAGGCAAAGTACCCCCAGGCCCTTATTGTCTTCTGCAATATGCCCCCCATCAAAGAATTTCCTGCCTTTACCCCCCTTATACGGTTCACTATCGGTAACCTGGTGGAGATATTAGGCCAGGAGCTAATGGCTACGGTAAAAGATTACAATAATGTCTATTATGCAGAGGAAACCATCAGCCTGCCGGAATGGGTGGCCCGGTATGAGCTGGATCAGGACGTAAAGGCCTTCTTTAGCGACGGCGTGCACCCCTCCGGACTTACTTACCGCACCTGGGCCCGGGACCTGGCCAGCCGGGTAATAATTGATAAGCTACTACCCTCCTTAGCAAGGGAATAAGCATATAATAAGGTGCCTTCCTGGAGCATAATAAAATAATCTCACCGCCTAATTAAAATCTGATAGTCATGACGAGCAACGAATGGTTGGATAAATGGAACGAGCGCTATAGCCAGGAAGGGTATGCCTATGGTACAGCGCCTAATGCTTTTTTCAAAGAACAGCTTCAAAAGCTGAAGCCCGGTAAGCTCTTACTACCTGCAGAAGGGGAAGGGCGCAACGCTGTTTTTGCGGCCGCTAATGGCTGGAAGGTGGAGGCTTTTGACATCAGTGAGGCGGGCCGGCATAAGGCGTATTCTCTGGCCAATGAGCATGGCGTGAAGCTCAACTATACAGTAGGCCCACTACCGGAATTAGACTTTACCCCGGGCTATTTCGATGCTATTGGGCTGATCTACGCCCATTTCCCGGCTGACATCAGAGAAAAATACCACCAAGTCCTGCAAGGATATCTGAAAGAGGGTGGGGTAGTCATCCTGGAGGCTTTTGGCTCTGATCATCTTCGCTACCGGGATAAGAATCCGGCCATTGGCGGACCGGATAAGCCAGAAGCATTGCTTTCGGTAGAAGAAATTCAGCGTGACTTCAAAGGATTTGATATACAATTGCTTTGTGAAAAAGAAGTGGAACTGAGCGAAGGGAAATACCATATAGGCACAGGCTCCGTGGTACGCTTTATCGGCAGGAAGAAAGTGAAAAACGCATAGCCCCCGCGTGGATAATCCTGGTAGGCTTGTAGAGCATTTATTTGCACCCTCGCCGCAAAATTTCTTTCACAAGGTGAAACTAAATGTGCTAAGAGAGCCATTTACTTGCTACAGGGGGCATTTTTGCTGGTCGCCCACTTCCCGCACCCCTACCCGGGAAGAGAATCTGGCACTTACCTTAAAGGCTATACGATAAGTTCGGGCTGACTATGCCGGCCGGTTTACTTATCGTGCATCCCTTTGCCTTCCAATATCCGGTCCCGGTGCTTCACTATTCGGCCTTCCAGTGTTTTACTTTGCTTAGGTTGTGAAAAGTGCAGTATGTAGCCCCTTTGCCTGCCGGGCGTAAGTGCTTCAAAGGCTGCTTTGAATGCACTGTCTTCTTCAAAGCGGGTCTTCAGTTCTGCAGGCAAGGGCTGAGGTTCCTTGCTGAAGGCCACCTTTTTGCCTTGTTTTTCCAGCCCTATAGCCTCATTTATATAATCTTGGAGAATGGAAGAAATGGCAGTCACCTCTGCCCCCGATGTAAACCGTACCTGCCTCACAGCCTGTGAGTTTTCTCCCGGAGCTTTTAGCAGATTCCTATCATCTTTTAGTAAAGAACCTTTAAAAAAGGCAACAGCAGCATATTCCTTAAAGGCCGATATGAGAAGTATATTTTTGTTCTCATACGTATAGCAGGGCTGTGACCACTTTAACTCCTCTTTCAGGCCCGAAGCCAGTACCACCTTTCGTAGTTCAGTAAGAGCCTCCCGGTGGGCGGTTACCTTGCACGCTGCCGTACCTGCCAGAGAACAGCGCCCGCACCCCTTTGTCAGGTAGGTATCTATTTTAGCATTCACAGGATAAATGTAAGCTACAATAACAAAAAAAACACCTGTTTCCACATAAGGGAATACAGGTGAGTATTGCGTTCAGCCTGTCAGCTTCTATCTTCCCTGATATTGCTGGTGCCTGAATACATCTCTGTCGTAAAAAGCGGCATCGGTCACTTTATTCCTGTAGCCTGTTTCTGAACCAGTAAAGTGCTCTACCACATAGACCTCGTAAGCAGGATCTATAGCTTTATTCTTTTCTACTCGCTCCGTAGTATCAAATGTGTTGCTATCGATCTTGTCAGTATAAACCTCTTTATGTTCATTATCCAGACGCACCATACCTATAGGTACAATCAGGTGATTGTCTCCCTCCTGATTTATATATTCATGGGTGCCGCCTGTCTTGCCCGTCTTCAGGGGTTTATGCTCCTTGTCAATGATTTTTTTATCTATTTCAACATCGAGGTAGCGAACCCTCATGGCATCTTTACTAACCAGAAAGTTATCTACTTTACCTATATGCCTGCCATCTCCATCAACCAGGTCCCATCCTCTTACATCAGGATCGTCATTGGCCACCTCATATTTAGAGAGTTCATGCAGGTAATGCAGGTTTCTTTTATCGTTACTCATAGTCTTAGCTGTTTTGGTTGTTCATTGCTTGCAGTATGCTGGCTGACTGATCAAAAAAGCCCTTTACAGTCTCTTTCTGATCAAGTGTAGGCTCATCAGGGTTCATACCCTCACTGTACTCTCTCAGCGTTTGTACCTCATCATTCAGGTCAGGATATTTTGCCTCCTGAATATTTGAGAAAGAATTTACTACCTGCTGGAAGCCATCTTTTATAGTATTGGCATGCGTCAGTTTCAGAGGGTCTTCACGGATGTTATCCGCTTTTTCATTAAGTGCCTGCCAGTCCTGATCAAAATTAAAATCAGTACCGTTGGCGGCAGACTGCATAGCCATAGTAAGCATGGTGAAGGCTCTATGGGTATATTCATGATCCAGTCCCATTTGCGCGCCATTCTGATTCAGATAGCTGACGTAATCTTCTATAGCCTCTGCCTGGTTGGTATTTTGAACCCCTTCCGCATCGTCTGTTGACTGCACTTCCTGCACCTCGGTGGTTTCAGCAAGTCTTTCGGTGTCATCATCGTCATTCAGAAGGAAAAAACCGAGGAGACCCAGTACGACTATAGCGAGTAATATCCAGGGCCATACAGGCTTCTTCTTCTTAAGTTTAATTTCTGCCATAATTATCTGTAGTTTGGTTGCTTGTATAACAGTATAAAAACCAGATAGTTAATTTTTATACATGGCCCCTGGCCGTAACTCTATTATGTTGGAAGCGTAGACAGTAGTTGAACCATTTTTTAGAGACAAAAACACATGCGCACAAAATTTCAGGGATTTTTTCTGATCACTTACCTGATATTATTCATTTTAACCCCCCTCCCCGCAACCCCCCAATCCCTACCTCTGATGGGCCGGCAGGATAACACCGAGGAGGAAAGACAACCTTCCTATCCGCCGGATGAGCTTAACCGGCGCACACCCAGGGGCGCCATACTTGGCTACCTGGATGCCATGTCAAATGAAGACTACGAAAAGGCCGCCCGCTACCTGGATACGAGTGATCTGGATGGCAACCTCCGAAACACCCCCGGTACCGAGCTGGCTCGAAGGCTGCAGGTATTGCTGGACCAGAACGGTAAGATAGAGCCCGGCGCCCTGCTTAGTGATCAGAGCAGCGGCCAGTACAACGATAACCTTGCTGCTAACCTCGATCAGGTAGGTACCATCCATCTGGAGAATACCTCCATACCCGTACTCGTGGAACAAACCACTGGTAAGGAGGGAGGCCCCGTGTGGCTCATATCCTCCACTACTTTGCAGCAATTGCCTGAAGATGTGGGTAAGGTGTCCGCCATAAGCGTCAATCGCCTGCTGCCGGATCGCTTTATCATTAATAAGTGGGGAGGTGTACCCGTAGGCCATTGGCTTGTTATGGTGGCGCTCATATTTGCGTCCTATATGCTGGCACTCCTCATCACGGCAATAGTGGTATACCTTATTAAACTATTGGGCAGAAAACGAATGAGCGACCGCGCGCTGAGGCTGGTAAATGCCTTTGCCATTCCTATACGTATCTACATGGCAGTATGGATACTTATATGGAGCGCACAGCGTCTGGGTATCTCCATTATTGTCAGGCAGTACTTCAGTCAGGCCACCGTGATCGTGGCCTGGATAGCCATCCTGATCCTTGTTTGGAGACTTATAGATGTGTTCTCCTCTTTTGGTGAACGCCGCATGACCAAGCGAAACAATATGGGGGGGCTCTCCGCCATCATGTTTTTCCGCCGTGGCTTTAAGTTTCTCCTTATTGCAGTTGGTATCATCACTATTCTCGATACCTTCGGTTTTGATGTGACCACCGGTATTGCCGCCCTCGGTATCGGTGGTATCGCCCTCGCCCTGGGAGCTCAAAAGAGCGTGGAAAACCTGGTTGGTAGCCTTACCGTAATATTTGACCAGCCGGTTAGGGTAGGGGACTTCTGTAAGGTAGGCGATACCGTAGGTACAGTGGAGAAGATAGGTATGCGTTCTACCCGTATCCGTACCCTGGGCCGCACCATTGTTACCATACCTAATGGAGACTTCTCAGCACAGCGTATTGAAAACTACGCCCACCGTGACCGCATCTTATTTAACCCCACTATCAGTTTGCGCTACGAGACCTCTCCCGACCAGATGCGGTATATACTCGTGGAAATACGTTCGCTGCTTTACGCCCATCCGCGTGTAGATCCTGACCCAGCCCGGGTACGCTTCCTCGGCTTCGGGGCCGACTCCCTTAATGTCGGCATTCATGCCTACGTTTTCACGCAGGATTTTAATGACTTTCTCGAGATACAGGAAGACCTTAATCTGCGCATAGCAGATATCGTGCAGGCCAGCGGTACCGGTTTTGCCTTCCCTTCACAGACCTTGTATATGGCGCGTGATACCGGCCTCTCAGAGGAGCGGACAAAGGCAGCCGAGGCCCGGGTAAAAGAGTGGAAAGAGAAGGGCGAGATGCAACTACCCAAATTTGACCCCGAGCGCGTGGAAGAGCTCAGGGGCAGTATCCAATACCCTCCCCTCGGGTCCAGCAGTCAACCAAAGGAATAGAAGAAAAAAGAGGCTGTCTCAAAAGGCAGTCTCTTTCTTTTTGTTCAAAATATAATTTTACATTCCTCGTAACTACCGCGGGGTTGCACCCCGTGGTTGCCATTTCCGCGAAGTTGTACTTCGCTATGCAGAGTGTTTCAGGTGATTCTCAAAATATTGTTTGGCATGAAAATAGGCGGTGCTACTTTTAAGACAGCCCCTTTTTACTTTAGTACGTTTGATCCAGCTCTTTCCGGATGTCTATATCCTGGTAAGTGGATATCTCATGGTGGCAGTTCAGGTCAAAGTAGTCCCTGAACCGGTTTTCCTTCATGCACAGGCTTATTTCCGGCGGTGTCAATATCCGCTTTGGCAGGGGAACCATGGGGGTGGCTATCAGCAGGTCAAAGGCATCCATCCCCGGCGTCCAGTCTATTTGCAGCAGGCCGCTCTCGTTTATCACAGGGGGTTCGTCACCTATCTGATAGTCACTTATGTCAAGGTTATAGGCATTATACAAAGACCTCCAGCCTGCACGAAGCCCTTCGGCCTGCTCATCAGGTACAGCCGGGTTTATGAGCAGCCCTACCGCACCGTGCGGTCTGCAAAGAGCAGGCTCGTCCTCAGGCGCAACCCCTTCTGCCACTGCCATGGCAAAGGCCTGCCTTTTCAGGTCTTCAAAGTCCGTCACCGGCTGGTTAAAGGGAAGTCCGTAAGCCTGTCCGGGCAGGGTAGTCGGGTGGTTGCACAGTACCATCGTGTAGGTGTTTTGCCGCGATACAGACTGCCTGCCGTAGCGGATTCTCACCGTTACCGGTACCTTATTTTCGGCAGGGAGCAGGCATTCCCTGCGCCACTTTTGCCTCACCGGACGTTCGTCCCACAGCAAGGACCCGACTACCATCACGCCTCCTTTTAAGTTCATCCTTTATGCTCTATGTTGGGTTAACCATGCAGCCTTTTATAGCCGTCAAATCCCGAAATTTACAAAAATATATTCAAAGGGCTGATTTGCTGGCTATTGGTAACACTCCCCATTTATTAGACCATCAGTTGGTTAGTCTTAGTTGAATTAGGCAGCTAGTTTGAACAACTCGACAGGTTTTATTCTGCCGATACCCTGATGCCTTCTTTTGTTGTTATACTTTTCGATAAACTTATTTATCCCCTTGTATAGGGTTAGCCCATCGTCTGCTGGGTATAAGTATACATGTTTGTGCTTTAATGTCCTGAAAAACCGCTCAATAAAGGTATTGTCCGTGGCTCTGCCCTTTCCATCCATACTTACTCTTATACGCCGCTCTTTCAAGGTTTCTACCCAGTGTGAACAGGTGTATTGGCTACCTTGGTCTGAGTTAATGATTTCTGGCTTACCATATTTTTCTATACAGGCTGTCAAAAGGGTTGTTTGGGTTTCTTTGTCCAGGCTGTTGGATAATTGCCAGCCTACTATATAGCGGCTATATACATCGATTATCCCCGTCAGGTACATAAACCCCTTTGCCATGGGAATATAAGTTATGTCAATAGCCCAAACCTGGTTCCTTCTGTTCACAGTCAGATTTCTCAGCAAATATGGATAGACATACTTTGCCTGCCCCAGCTTACTTAAATTACGCTTCGGATAGATCGGTTCTACGCCCATTTTGCGCAACAGCCGACGGATACGCTTGACATTATAAAATAAACCCTGCTCACGTAGCTCATCCTGCATACCGATAACACCCAAGGTAGGATCTTCGGTAAACAATCGATCCATGGTTTCCATCAAGTCCAGGTTCTCTATAGACTCGCCCACAGGCTTATAGTAAAAGCTGCTGCGAGGGATATTTAAAACCTCACTCTGTTTGCGTATACTAAGCTGATGACTTGGATCAACCAGAGCCAATCGCTGTTTTAAAGGCCGGTTTTCTTCAAGGGGGCGGCCCCCCGCCTTTTTTTTAGAAAGTCATTCTCAACCTGTAATTGTCCGATCTGCTGATAGAGCTGGTCCACATTAATCTGTGGCTCCTCTTTTGAGCTTTTCTCCCCAAAAGCTTTATCAGCATTTTGCTGAAACTCACGTTTCCACAACGAGATCTGATTGGGATGAACTTCAAAACGCTGAGCTAACTCAGACAACGTCTGTTGCTCTTTAAGGGCTACTATAGCCACTTTTGCCTTAAAGGCAGGTGAAAATTTTCTCCTACTTCTTTTCATTACTATCAGTTAAAGGTAACTAAAAATTATCATCTTAACTGATGGTCCCAATTTTGGGGAGTATTACACTCCCTGCAAGAACGGTTGGCTCATTTGCTTATCTCAGCCAGTCTCAAAAACATATCATACAATTCTCCAATTTTCTGCTTTACTTCGGGTTGATCGTATGATATTAAAACAGGAATTTTATCAGGCTTTATCCTTTCTGTATAGCTTTTAAAAGCTACTTCTATTTCTTTTTTTGATGGAAAAGTGATATCTCTTTTATACAGTGAAAAATCAATAATATTTAATTGAGTCTCGCAAAAATCGAGTAATTCTTCAGTTAAATGTTTCTGTTCGTTATTGATCTTATGACTTACTGCTTTAATGTAGGGCATTACTTCGATGATTTTAGAGTATAGATTTACCTCTTCCAGTTCCATTGACACATCTTTACCAGCCCTTCTTTCCCTAGCCAGCTTAAGTAATCTCTTGGATTGTTTATCTGAAGCACTTAGAGCAAACCACTCGTAATTTTCTTTTACAATTTGCAACAAATGCAACCTTTGTTCAGCAGAATCATCTAATCCGCCTTCCAACCTCCTTTTATCACCATTTTTTATTGTGGTGGTAAGAAATTCATAAAATTGTCGATTCTCCATATTACTCTATCAATTTAAGCAACACTTTTCTGCCCTCTGCAAGTACCGTCAACGGATCTTTAGGATCTAGGAATTTAAACCCATCTTTAATGTTGACAACCTCAAATTTTGTCCCACTCTTGAATAAAATTTCAGCTTCATGTGGTAAACATGAAACATCACAAATGTTATACCCTTTTGGATTTACAATTTCATACAATACATCCTCCATAAAAGCGGGTTTTAGTGCAGTACTCAACTCAGTCGAAGATGATTTAAAGTCAGAGAATGGGATTTCATCCCCCACGTTCCAGGTCTTTGCAAGTGCTGCTTCCTCACCCTTAATACCTCTAAAAACTTTATCTCCATTATACTTAGGGAGTTTTTCCATTCCAGAGTTAAGTAGTTCTTTAAACGCCCTGTATTCATCTGTCATTGGAATTTCACCCCTCAAAGCTTTATTCAAGTCTCTATGTGCATTTGTTGTATAATGCCTTATTGCTGTTAATTCTTCAAATGGAATTTCTGGAAAGGTGGTATGAATATTTTGAATAATTATTTCCTGGTATGATTCCAAAACTGCTGGATCGGAAAAGAATTTCAGTGTTTTAATATCAGTCCTTCTGGCACTGTTTTCTAAAAGTTTCCACGCCTCTACCAACCCCGGTTCGGCTTCAAATTTAGCCAAAAGGCTGGCATCTGAAAGGGTTTCGTCCAGTTTAGACAAGGTCGTGCCATCAAGGTTCAGACCTTTGATTTTAGCTATCAGCTTTTGGCTACGAATGCTGTTCAGGTGGGGGTAGCCAGCAAAAAGGGCCTCAGGAGTCATGGATTCCCCTCTCACTCTCTTCGCCTCTTCAGCCTGTTCGATGACCTCATCCAGCCTATCCGCGGCCTGGGACTCTCCCTGCGCGCGCAGGGCCTTGCTGGCCTTACGGCCATTCGTCACTAAATCAGTCAGCACATCCGCACTGAAAACGGTCAGGTCTACGGTGATACTGATCCAGTAGTAATTATCCACAAACCAATCGCCTCCTTCATCTCGAATGGCCTGCTGAATGTCAGGCCGCTCCATCGCTTCGTCCAGGGCCAGCTTTCCTATCTCTATGACGGCGAGCATACGTAAAAGGGCTGGCGCCCCGCGGGTGAGCAGTATTTTAGAAGCGGCGCCAAGGCCTAACAGGTTAGAGCCGGTGCTGATCACGCCCATCAGGTGCTCCCGGTTGCTTTGGGTGCCATGGTAGTACACGAACAGGGCGGGGACCAGTAGTACTTCTTCCTGGCTGCCGGTATGCAGCTTCACCAGGTCGAGGGGGTTTACATCGGCGATGCCGGGTAAGTCTTTAGCCGATTGAGCAGAGAGCCCAAAGTTGCGACGCCCGATACAATAGTGCAGACTCAGGTTGTTTTTATTGTTAAAGCGGGTGCCATCAACCAAAATATATTGCTTCCCTCTATAACCGGGTGTCACTTCATAAACCTCCGCAGGCACTTCACCTAAGCGGATAAAATGCTCTGACTGGCCCGGTCCGTACTGATTGGACAACTCCCAAAGGATGTTGACGAAGGTGCTGAGGTCTTCCCCATCCAGGCCGGCGTACAGCTTGTGGACTAATTCAGGAGTATCATATAGCTTCTGGTATAACGTCTGCTTGTCACTATAGGCTTTGAGAATGTTAATGACGGCTATCTCTTCATTGGTGCCGTTTACATAGAGGCCATCGTCCATTATGCAGTCTGATAAAGAGACTAATGCCTGATACAGGCTTTCATCCGGTAATTCGGAGGCGACGAAAGGGGGAATGGTTTCGTAGATGACATCAAGCTTGTCACAGTCGCCATCCGCATTGGTTATTGCTTGCTTGTAGATGTCCAGGTAATATGGATGAGCGATAGAGGGAATGTGAAACCCTATCCTGTGGAGCAGCTTTTCAAAATCTTCAAAAGTGTAAGCCCACAGGCGAATGGCGGTGCCTTCTTTATCCGCATAGGGTATGTCGAGGTAAAAGCCGGTGTGGGTATGGCGTTCGGGGTCAACGGAAAGGCCTGTTTTGAGGTAAATATCATCCGGATGGACCAGGTCAAGCACGCCATTATCGGACAGCTCGACGTATAGGCGGCCATAATGTACAATCTGTTCGGCACATGCAAGCTCCATGACATTAACCCGCTGGAATGGCTCACTGAGACCCTCAGAAAACCACCAGATTACAAAGTCAACCGCATGAATTACTACCTATTAAACATTAGGATAAAATACAATACGCCCTAGGCCGAAGGGATGCACGGTATGCACCGAAAGTCTAGTGATTTGCTCGGTAATAATCTGCCAAGTCCTTGGGATAGTACTGCTGATCTCTGTAGGTGCTATCATCTAATCCCTTGATGCAAGTAACTGCTGCTGCTTCAAAACACCAATAGCCACTGTAGGTATCATGTTTGCCTTTATGGTTGTCATACCAGCCGGCATTCTTATGCTCTTTGTACCAGTCTTTTTCTAAGAACGCCTTAATAAGAGATTCAGCTTTGGCTTTATCTTCGGTTTCCGTGGCTTCTCGCAGTTTGCCAAAGAGCTTCCAGCCATGTTTATAGCTCTCTTCCTTTAACTTAGGGCGGTTCGGAATTTTCGCTAAGGTGATAAACTCAAATAGCTTATCCTTTACCTGATCTTGATCAATAACATTCACCAACTTTTCAAATTGTACTTTGGAAACATCCAACAAGTAGCCTAATGAAAACATCCACAGCATTTCATCATATGGGTCTAAAGAATACTGGTTAAGTACCTTACCGTCATTATCAGCCATCTTCCAATACCCTGGCCAATATTTGGATATTAGATCAATGGCTATTTTTAAATCATCTTCTATATCACTTGCAGGTAATCCATATGAATACTTTGCCTTTATCCTTTGAATAAGACTACTTATCATCATGGTTCCAGCTGCGGCTACTCTTTCTGGTTTAACGTTCCCACTTCTTAATCTATCTTCACCTCTTTCGTGCCGTTCTATCGATGATTTAATATAGGCTTCAAAATAACTTTGGTCTTTTATATTATCTCTCATGATCACTAAGGAATAAAATCTCCAGCAGCTCCGCGTATTACCCTACCGCTTTCATTTATCAATCTATAAATCACTGATCCATCAGGAGCCACTTTAGCTAAAACCCTTATATAACCATCAAATACAATATCTTGAGCTAAATCAGCGCCCACAGCATCAGCCAATCTAGGCTGTATCCATTCATCACTCATTTGTCTGGGTAATTTGGTAGCAGGATTAGCAGAATTCAATGAAGCTGAACCCGAATATTTTCCTTCTACTATAAAATACTCTCCATTCTTTCTGTAAACCCCATCAATCCCATTATGGCCTGAGGCATCTATGTCATCAATCCTTTTCCTTAATAAAGATTCATATCCTTTACTATTCAAGTCCAAATCCGCTCCTATTTCTCCAAAATTACCCTTTCTGGCATTGGATGCATTGGCAATATCATCGGCATACTGATCAATGATACTGCATTGTTTCAGGTTGTCAATATTCCGTCTTGCAGCTTGTGAGAAACCTTATTCGTTCAGTTTCTTCCACGCCTCAACCAAGTCTGGATGACCTACAAACACATCTTTTTTTACCCACATTTTTCCAGATGGCTGATCCTTTTCGAAATTGATTAATCTCTAATTTTTGTATTAGTGATTTAGATACCGAAATAAGATTGAGCAAATCACTCGAAAGATAAAAGCAGAAACTTTCAGAGAATTTATTAGCGCAACTTTCAATGCATTCTTTATTAGAAAAATCAATACGTTCAGACTTATCGTCTTTTAAATGATGTAATTCAAGCCAGTCAGCTTCTTCAGCATCTACTGTTGCCTAACTTGACCGATAGATAAAAAGTCAAGATTAGAAACGTATACTCGTTCAGCCTGTACTGTCGGTAGAAACAAGCCAAGAAATACAAGAATGAAATATAGATTTGTGCAGAATCTCATTTGATAAAGAGTTTTTCAAAAACCTTAAGATGAGCCTGCGCTTGTTCTTTTTTAGCCGCTTGTTTTTTTATCAACTCATAAAACTCATCTCTTTTCTCTTGAAATTTGGGATGACCGGCAAGTTTCAATATCAAAATGGCCTTAGGGAGTAAAATAGCACCTTGTATAAATGGCACTATTTCTTTTGGCTCTTTGTCCGCCAATAGATTGGCAACTTCTTCTATGGTGTTATATTGGTCGAAGAAAGCCAAAGCTGCGGCAATCAGCTTTTGAAGTTCTCCTGATATTTTGGCAAAGGTGCTATCGTTATTAATCTCTTGATCTAACAGCTTGTAGTCAATACCTTCAATATTTACCAAACTGTTTTTAATTGTGTAATTAGTAGAGTTTTTAACCCTTTCTGCTCGGTATAATGGTATAAGCTCTTTTTCTACTTCTTCAAAAATTATATTTCCCATTGATCCAAAAATGTATGCCCCATGTGGAAAATATTCTCGTGTAGCTAAATGAATTTGTAGCTCCCTATTTGATTCTTTTTTTTGAAAAATTGCATGTCCATCTAAAATGCGAAAGCCTTCTGGTTTAACACTGTTAATATGATTTAAAAAATCCTTTTTTAAATATACCATAGATTAAAGCTTATCAATTCCAGAAATTACATCTCCACTATCTGAGTCATACACCTTGTACCACTTGATTTCTCCATCAAAATTCAGCTCATCAGTTTGTTCTAATATTTCTCCAGATCCAAACTCTGACTGTTTACTAACATTTCTCACCCCATAACTAGACTTTGATAAAGCATTACTTTGAGGTGTAGTAAAATTGGTCGATGACTTCAATTTATTAATCGAATTAAAACCACCGTCTTAGACGGTGGTCATGTTTGAGGGCTATGCCAGTAGGGGTATATTGTGGAATGAGCAAGTATCGTAAGCTATCGCATAGCTTTTACTATTGTGTCTATCATGTAGTATGGACCCCGAAGTACCGCCACCGTATACTTCGTGATATTGTTGCAGATACGTTGGAGAATAAGATAAAGACGATATGTGAATGGAAGGAGGTCAAGGTAGAAGAGTTGAACATTCAGCCAGATCACGTTCATTTGGTATGTAGTATACCTCCGAAACTTAGTGTATCAGACTTCATGGGTATTCTCAAGGGTAAGACAGCGATCATGATGTTTAAGAACTTCAAGAGTCTTCGCAGAAAACCCTATTGGGGCAATCATTTTTGGTCACGAGGCTATTTTGTAAGTACGGTAGGCATAGATGAAGAAAAGATAAAGCGGTATGTTAAGTATCAGGAGAAGGAAGATAAGAAAGAGGATGGGGATATAGATATCCCGCTATTCGATAACTGACTATCCCCCTTTGGGGGTAATAACCATTGAAAACCCCCTCCTTTGGTGGGGGTAATTTATTTTCGATCACAATAATGTCTTCTATGTCTCCAAAATCGTCATACTTCACAAAAACCTGATCCGCTACAAAATATTTATCTCCATCATATTTCAGCTGAACTTGGGAGAACATATCGTAATCATCCAGATTCTTTCCAAAGTCTGTTGAAACTTTGTTTTTCAATGAACCATACCACTGAGAAGTCCTGTTTTTAAGGGCATTCAGTACTGTTTCAGCTTCAAATTTTTTTCCTAAAGCAGTAACATCCTTAAAAAATTCTCGCTGGCTCCACTTCTGCCACCTAGCATCTCCTGTCTTACTAATCTCCCAGGCATAAGAAGGGTCATCTTTCAACTGCTTCCAGACATTGGTTACATCGTCCGGACTTTCTTTAAACAGTGTCTTTAATTCATCTGCCCATTTCGGGTTCAGCAAATCATCATCCAACCGCTTGAGTAGGTCATCACTGTAACCAGATATATTCTCTAAAAACTTGGTATTCGTCCTTAAATCAGCATGTTTCCCGACAGCCTTCCAAGCGTTGACCAACCCCGGTTCGGCTTCAAATTTAGCCAAAAGGCTGGCATCTGAAAGGGTTTCGTCCAGTTTAGACAAGGTCGTGCCATCAAGGTTCAGACCTTTGATTTTAGCTATCAGCTTTTGGCTACGAATGCCGTTCAGGTGCGGGTAGCCAGCAAAAAGGGCCTCAGGAGTCATGGATTCCCCTCTCACTCTCTTCGCCTCTTCAGCCTGTTCGATGACCTCATCCAGCCTATCCGCGGCCTGGGACTCTCCCTGCGCGCGCAGGGCCTTGCTGGCCTTACGGCCATTCGTCACTAAATCAGTCAGCACATCCGCACTGAAAACGGTCAGGTCTACGGTGATACTGATCCAGTAGTAATTATCCACAAACCAATCGCCTCCTTCATCTCGAATGGCCTGCTGAATGTCAGGCCGCTCCATCGCTTCGTCCAGGGCCAGCTTTCCTATCTCTATGACGGCGAGCATACGTAAAAGGGCTGGCGCCCCGCGGGTGAGCAGTATTTTAGAAGCAGCGCCAAGGCCCAACAGGTTAGACCCGGTGCTGATCACGTCCATCAGGTGCTCCCGGTTGCTTTGGGTGCCATGGTAGTAGACGAACAGGGCGGGAACCAGTAGTACTTCTTCCTGGCTACCGGTATGCAGTTTCACCAGGTCGAGGGGGTTTACATCGGCGATGCCGGGTAAGTCTTTAGCCGATTGAGCAGAGAGCCCAAAGTTGCGACGCCCGATACAATAGTGCAGACTCAGGTTGTTTTTATTGTTAAAGCGGGTGCCATCAACCAAAATATATTGCTTCCCTCTATAACCGGGTGTCACTTCATAAACCTCCGCAGGCACTTCGCCTAAGCGGATAAAGTGCTCAGTCTGACCAGGGCCAAAGCGATTGGTTAGCTCCCAAAGGATGTTGACGAAGGTGCTGAGGTCTTCGCCATCCAGGCCGGCATAAAGATCATGGACCAGGCCGGGGTGGTCATACAGGGTCTGGTAGAGGGACTGCTTGTCACTATAGGCCTTAAGAATGTTTATGACGGCTATCTCTTCATTGGTGCCGTTTACATAGAGGCCGTCGTCCATTATACAGCCTGATAAAGAGATTAATGCCTGATACAAGCTTTCATCCGGTAATTCGGAGGCGACAAAGGGGGGAATGGTTTCGTAGATGACATCAAGCTTGTCACAGTCGCCATCCGCATTGGTTATTGCTTGCTTGTAGATGTCCAGGTAATATGGATGAGCGATAGGGGGAATGTGAAACCCTATCCTGTGGAGCAGCTTTTCAAACTCCTGAAAGGTGTAAGCCCACAGGCGAATGGCGGTGCCTTCTTTATCCGCATAGGGTATGTCGAGGTAAAAGCCGGTGTGGGTATGGCGTTCGGGGTCAACAGATTGTAATACTCCCCAAAATTGGGACCATCAGTTAAGATGATAATTTTTAGTTACCTTTAACTGATAGTAATGAAAAGAAGTAGGAGAAAATTTTCACCTGCCTTTAAGGCAAAAGTGGCTATAGAAGCCCTTAAAGAGCAACAGACCTTATCTGAGTTAGCTCAGCGTTTTGAAGTTCATCCCAATCAGATCTCGTTGTGGAAACGTGAGTTTCAGGAAAATGCCGATAAAGCTTTTGGGGAGAAAAGCTCAAAAGAGGAGCCACAGATTAATGTGGACCAGCTCTTATCAGCAGATCGGACAATTACAGGTTGAGAATGACTTTCTAAAAAAAAGGCGGGGGGCCGCCCCCTTGAAGAAAACCGGCCTTTAAAACAGCGATTGGCTCTGGTTGATCCCAGTCATCACCTCAGTATTCGCAAACAGAGTGAGGTTTTAAATATCCCCCGTAGCAGCTTTTACTATAAGCCTGTGGGCGAGTCTATAGAGAATCTGGACTTAATGGAAACCATGGATCGATTGTTTACCGAAGATACTACTCTGGGTGTTATCGGTATGCAGGATGAGCTACGTGAGCGTGGTCTGTTTATTTAATGTCAAACGTATCCGTCGGCTGTTGCGCAAAATGGGTGTAGAACCCATCTATCCGAAGCGTAATTTAAGCAAGTTGGGTCAGGCAAAGTATGTCTATCCATATTTGCTGAAAAACCTGACTGTGAACAGAAGGAACCATGTTTGGGCTATTGACATCACTTATATTCCCATGGCAAAGGGGTTTATGTATCTGACAGCGATAATCGATGTGTATAGCCGCTATATAGTAGGCTGGCAATTATCCAACAGCCTGGACAAAAAAACCCAGACGACTTTGCTAGCATCCTGTATAGAAAAATATGGTAAGCCAGAAATTATTAACTCAGATCAGGGTAGCCAATACACCTGTTCACACTGGGTAGAAAGCTTGAAAGAGTGGCGTATAAGGATAAGTATGGATGGAAAGGGCAGGGCAACCGATAATGCCTTTATTGAGCGGTTCTTCAGGACACTAAAGCATAAACATGTATACTTATATCTAGCAGATGACGGACTTACCTTATACAAGGGTATCGACAGGTTTATCCAAAAGTATAACAATAAAAGAAGGCATCAGGGTATTGGCAGAATAAAACCTGCCGAGTTGTTCAAACTGGCTGCCTAATTCAACTAAGACTAACCAACTGGTGGTCTAATAAATGGGGAGTGTTACCCTTTGCCTATTTGAGCAATCCATATTCTATTAATGAAAATATTATTTAACTAAGGATGGCCAACTCTCGTCACCAATTAAATAGGATAAGATGAACTTATTAGCAATAAATAAGTAGTTTTTTATCTGATTGGTCACCTTTTCCTTTGAAGCAAAGGGAATATTCATTTTCACAGGATACTCATCCGATAAAACGGTTTGTGGATGAATGCTATTAATTAAAGATGGAAGCGTCACTTCATCTATTGAACTTAAATTTTTACTAACAAAACAAGTAATATCTCCTTCACCATATTCTGAAAAATACAAATACCCATTTGGAAATTCAATGATAATCCCATCAGGTAGGTCGTCTTCCAAATTGGATAGATCAACCATATTATTTTCCAATAATGCACTATGTATTAGTTCTTCAGTAAGAAATCTTTCTGGGTAATATTCCATTATTTTAAAGCAAGTCCACTTTCATCAATTATATAACCTTCAGATCGCAACAAGTCCACTTCTCTACCAAATATAGACTTAATTTTATTTCCGGATAAATCCAGAACAAATTCATTGGTCCCCCTTTTAGTTACATAAACAGCTAAATCATCATTCGGGTTAGATACTAATCGAATATTATCATTTCTTCTAATAGCCCCCTCAAGCCATGGCTTATTCACATCTTCCCAAAATTCATCTGTAACTTTTTTCCAATAAGCTGTCTCCTGCCCGGCATTAAGTAGAGAAATATACTTTTGCTGAATTAAACCCCATTTTGGAGAGAATAGGCTATTTATAGCTCTTGGGTTTGGACCCCTTGATGTAAGACCTGGCAAAGCCAAACCACGTTGTTTGACTATTCCCACCTGATCTAAATTTCCTGTTATAGTAGTTGTTTTGGTCGGGTCTAAATAAATTATATTCCCACCAAAAATCTTTCTTTTGCTTATTATTTCTAAGTAGTTCCCTTTATAGAATTTACATATTAGTTTACCTGATGATCTTTTTATATCTAGTAATTTAAATTGACCTTCAGCCACCTCCCTGGTCCTCCTTATCAAACTCTCAATGCCGTCAGCAGCAGACCCGGACAGCAGGCCTATCTGGATGTAAAAGCTCACTTCTTTCCATTTCTCGCATAATTCGGTGGCAGTGGACTGACAAGCGATGAGCGTTAGTACTTATTATTCATTCGAAAAATATTATTGTTTTAAACTTTTATCATATTATTTATATGATCCTCTTCATATATATGAGGAAAGCAATCAATTATTGACAAATCATTAGTAAGATCACCACCAATTTCTATTCCTGTTACCTTTTCTGTAAGGTATTTCCCACTTTCAAATAATTCATGATCGGGGAGAATCATCGAATCCTCATACTTTTCATTGAATTTTTTTATTAAAATTTCAACTTGATCAGCATTCAGTTGAAATTTTTGACCGTTGTACCAGATTATAGGACCACTATATTTCTGACCTTTACTATCTCCAATTTTCTTACCCAAAGGAAGAAAAATTGTAGTAATTGGAGAATAACAATAGTAATATACGCCCATTAGTTCATGAAAATTTTTTGCCTCTTTTCAATAATTTCACCTAATTCATTTAATATGATTACTTCAGTATTTCGATATAAATTAACTTTAGCTATATCAGATGGTTCATTGCTTTGAAGTAAGGACTTTCTACTTCCTCTAAATTTACCCAACCAGTTTCCAGCATCTATAGCTGACCTAACTTGTATGAAAATCAGATTGCCACTTGCTTGATTTTGTGCCGCATAACTTAATTCTCTATTAAAGCTATTAAAGCCCCCTCCAATAGATTTGACTTCTATTTTAAAAAGTTTTCCTTGTTTGTCAACAAAAACCACATCAGCACCAGCACCTCCTGTTCCCGCAATATTCAATATATCATATTTTTCCGGCTTCAAGTCATTAAAAATCATATTGGCATTTTTTTCGCTTAATGGAAATTTTGGATTACTATCTTCAATAAGCTTTTGAACTAATTGTCGATGTTTTACCTCCCTGGTCCTCCTTATCAAACTCTCAATGCCGTCAGCGGCAGAAGCGGACAGCAGGCCTATCTGGATGTAAAAGCTTACTTCTTTCCATTTCTCGCATATTTCGGTGGCAGTGGACTGACAATATTATGTCAATCCTTTGCCTATTTGAGCAATCCATGGTTTTTAGGTACTATTTTCAATGAACCTATGCCATTTTCTTCACCTGTCTTTCTTCTCCTCCTAATCTTTTAGCTAAATCATTTAACATGCGATATTCAGAGTCTGTATTACGTTTTCAAGTTCCAGAAGAACCACATTTGTGAAGCCTTTACTATTAAGTTTTTAAACTATTGATTTGTGCTTCTATTCTACTTTTGAAAATCTCAGGATTGCCCAAAATTTCATTCATTGGGAATTCCAAGTACTCGACTGCCTCTGGTGAATCATTAGGCAATGAAACTTGTAACCTACCATCACTACCATCTAATAATACTAAAACCTTGAAGACTCTTTCCTCGAAGTTGAACCTCATAAATGGAGGAGTTATCTCTATATTCTCTAACCTAAGAGTACCTAAGCATAGTTTAAGATTGTACAAAACCTTCTGCTGCTCTTGCAACTCAGAAGAGACGTAATTCTTCCCCAATTCGGTTACCTTAAATGCCTCTCGTTGCTTCTTTTCAGGGTCACATAAGCTAATGAAGTTGTTATCTAATAATATTCTATAATATTCTCCTGGTAAATGTCTCGCTTTCATCAATCTAAATCGGTTATTTACTATCATTTCAAACTGATAGATCGAGAGCTTTTGATCAAGAGTAACTAAATAGCTTAGTACAGATTTTAGGTGCCTTTCAGGAATATTCATTATTGCTCTACTGACGGATGATAAATTGATGTTACTCTTTCATCAATTTGATAATCTTCTAAACTTGCCGTGTGCGTATTATCCCATACCCCTGCTGGGTCTTCACCATCAAGGATATCTTTATTTTTATACCTCTGATACTCGATTAACTCGTGGGTGTAAAATCTCTTGTCATAATCTGTGGCCTCTATTTCACCTCTTTCTATTTTTTTGAGACGCTCTATCATACCTTTATTTTCTGGGGAGCCAGGAAACCTACTTAAATGTTTTTCAACATCATTTATTCCATTTTCGGAAATGGTAGCGCTTCTCCAATCAAGCTTTTGAATCGCTCCTCCTGCATCATCAGGATCAAAATGCCTTCCTGAATACTCGCCCACAACTTTAAGTTCACCAGGATTATAAACATCTTTATTATCCAATCTGCCTATGACTGTATCATCTGCTTGCTTCACAACACTACCTGGCTCAATGGTCAACCCATTGTCCATATATCTTCTGGCCTTCGTTAGAGCTGTAACATCTCTTGTGATATTGTCACCTAGATTGGATTCTTTTAACACCTTCCAAGCCTCAACCAATCCCGGATTACTTTCAAATGTAGCTAAAATATTGGCATCTGAAAGGAGATCGTCGAGCCTGCTGAGAGTAGCTTCATCGAAACCAGATGATACTATTTTGTTTCTTAAGGACTGATTTTTAATACCATCAAGGTGCCTGTAGAGGGCCAATGGATTATCAGCCACCTCCCTGGTCCTCCTTATCAAACTTTCAATGCCGTCAGCGGCAGACACGGACAACAGGCCTATCTGGATGTAAAAGCTCACTTCTTTCCATTTCTCGCATAATTCGGTGTCAGTGGACTGACAAGCGATATCGGTGAATGCTGCCAGATTATCACCTACGGCCAGCGTAAGCCTAAATAGGGCTCGCAAGGTTCTGGAACTTTGATAGGCCCGGTAGGCCGCTGAGATTTCACCTATGCCCACGGACAGCAGGGTAATATCCAGGGCCAGAGACATGACTGTTTCCTGTGCTTCCTGCTCTTGCTTGTTAATGATAAATGCTGCCAGTAAAGCAGGAACGCTTTCCAGCACGGTGCCCTTTGATAAGCCTACATCTTTATGACTATGGTTTATCCTAAGCCCTACCATTTCAAATGGCCTCAGGTTAAGGGTATCCAGCGTGAGGGTATGCGTTGGTCCAGGGCTATTGAGAGATAAGCTCGAAATAAGCTCAAAGTGCAGATGGCTTCCCAACTCTGATACCTGCCAGTGATTGGAAAATGATTCATCCTGGCTGGAGAATATAAAAGCGACTTTGCCAGGTGAGTGATATAGATCGGCAATCCTAATAATGGCTCGTAACAGCCCCATACGCGTGTCGGAATCATCTATGGCCCTAAGCATAGCGACTTGGTCCACATCTTTCTCAAAAAGTGGCACAAAGGTCTCGACATCCGATACACTTTCCAGCAACTTTACCAGCATGGTCTCCTGGGTGATGTCTGTATTAGCCTCACCTAAAAGTAAATTGATGAGTTCGACCCTGGTGGCAGCAGCAAATTCCTCGTAAACGCAGACAGGAGATGAGCTCAGTATGGTGAAGACCTCGTCTTCATCTTGTTCTGCGAGTAGCTTTTTGATCGCATCTACTTTGCCTTTTATGTAGTTACTGTAGGAAGTATTGGTTCTTTCAAATACCTGGATGAGTTTTTCAGCCTGCTCCTTATTTTCGGTATCAATCTCGATAGCCCCTCCCCCGGGGCTGGTAAACCTGACGCCATAACGGGGGGCTGTATATACGTTTCCTTTTTCGGCAACACTATGTCTTTCCTGCCTGTCTACATGGAAGTATTCTATAGAAGAGCGGTCAAAGTATTGCAGGCCATAGGCTGTATTGGGAAGTTGGATGTCTTCAATACTTATGCCTTCCAGCAGACTTTTATCGGCAACACCTGAAAACCATTTGAAAGGAGCTGCCCAGAATTTTGCCGGATCTTCGTAGTGGTAAAAGAGAAAGGCTCTTTCGCCATTATCTCTCGCACAGTAGTAACTATTGATAAGCTCAATTACATATTCTTCCCTGACTTTACTGTAGGCAGAAACCTCCTCATCCCCGGTCAGTAGCCCCCATACGGGTCGGGGGTTGTGGATGAGGTCCCACTGGTGTTTGTGCAGCTCGGTACCGAAAAAGGTGTAGTCCATCAGGTTTTTGGTGGCCCACTCCTCCAGGGCGGGAGCCTCCACGAAGGTGTGCGGGAGCCGGAAGGCGCCGTGGCCGAGCTCGTGGGCGATGGTCTTGTCGAAGTGGTCGGGGTTACCGATGCGGGAGGTGAAGATGAAGCCGAACTGGCGCTTGTAGGGCATAAAGCCGGCCCTGGCGTTGTGCGTTCCGTCTTCGTCTATGGCGCTTTTGGGGGTGTGGACCAGGAAGAGGTAGTAGGTGCCTTCTGCTGTCTTATGCGCCTGCTCATAGCGCCTGATGAGCTTTCTCATCTCAGGGGTGTAGTTGGAGAGCATGCCGGTATTCCCGTCGTCCAGGGCGCCGTCTCCATCGGTGTCGTAGTCGGCGGTAAAGGCTTTCTCGTAAGTGACGGTCCAGTTGACTACGGCGGGGCCATAGGTGGCTTTCAGGGCTTTTAAGATGTCTGCTCCACGGCGGGGCTTCATGTAGCCGGCCCCGTTGACGGGCACTACCTTCAGGGTGAAGTGCTCGGGGGCGTAGCTTACCGTATTGAGTTTCCCACTGAGGCTCTCAGTGCTGTCTTCAGCATTGGTGCGTATGGCCTGCAGGTAGCCTTCTTCTTTATCGCCCTGGCCGGTGAGTAGCAGGGTGTAGTGCTCATCATCGGTCTTTTCGAGGATGGGTACGGGCTGGCCTGTTTCTGTGTAGAGCTTAAGATTAGTTGTATCACCCTGTAGGGTGACTCTGTCGGTCTGCCCGGTGGCCAGGGCCTTCCAGGCGATGGGATAGGTATCTGTTCCTTCACTAAGGGGCAGGCTTTCGTAGTGCTCAGCGTAGGCGTCATGCAGTTGGGTATCGAAGCCGTAGTGCTGGCCTTCGAAGGCGGTGAAGTAGACGGGCTGGCTGATGCTTTCTCCTTCGGCCAGGGCGGTAGCCTGGGCGTCGGGCTCGATGATGGGGCCTATGCGGCCTTCCTCATCGATCACGATGGTACGGCCCTGGCTGTCAGTCACGGCTACGCTCTGGCCGGCGGGCTGCTGGATCTCGAGGGTCTCACCGCTGGCGAGGGTGACAACGTAGGTGCGTGAGTCGGTGGTCGCTTCGTTATTGCCTTCGGCCGGTTCTTTCAGGGTGACGGCTTCAAGGTAGCCGGAGACGGTGATGGTGGTATCGGCCAGTTGCTGCCGGTCTTCCCAAAATTCTTCTATGCCTTCCCGCCACTCATCGAGGGGCTTGCTGAGGGCATGGACGAGCCCGTCGGTCATCCGGTAGTCGGTATTGATGGCGATGCGGTCGAACTGTACAGGAAGGGTAAGGCCCATCCAGGGGACGTAGATGGTGCCTCTTCCGCTGAACACACCGTCGCCACCGCGGACTTCCTGCAGGCGCATGGTGAACTTGCCTACAGCGATCTGGTCACCGACAAGGGCATTGGGCAGGGGCTCCCGGTTGGTGATTTCGGGCAGGGGGCCTTCATCATCATAGCAGGCCTGCTCAGGTGGGGTCTGGGTGGTAAAGGCGGTGACCGGGCTCCATTGGCTGGCGATGCCGTTGCGCACCACGCCGGCCTTTACTTCGTAGGGGGTGCCGGGAGCCAGCTCCCGGGCGATGAAGACCGTGTCGGTGATATCGACGCTGTGCCAGGGCCAGTCGGGCTGGTGGGTAGGGCGGTACTGCAGCCGGTAGGTGGTGGCCTGGCGACGCCGGTTGTCTCTGTGGTAGCCGGCAAAGGAGAACCTGGCGTGGACGTGGCTGAGGGCCTCGGCGCTGAGGTCGCTGAGGGGAGGCAGGTCGGCTACGGGGGTGCCAGGTACGAAGGCGCAGACCCGGCTGTAGCCCTGGTTTTTGAAGGTCTCTTCGGGAGAACCGGTTAGTACAAAGCCGGATTGGTCATTTAGCTGTGCCTGCACGCGCCAGGCGTAGGTAAGGCCTTCCTGCAGGGGCGGTAGCTCGAGGCCGTAGGTGAGGCTGGTCTGGCGGGTGACGGTCTGGTAGAGAGGAGGCAGGCTGCGCATCGCTTCTTCGGGCTGCAGGCCCCCGCGCACTTCTACCAGGGTGAATTCGTAGGCGATGCCGCTAAGACCGCTGCCCCGGTGCATAGGGGTCCACTGGAAGAGCAAAGGCTGGCCGGGTGGGCAGGTGACCTGGCTGTGGCAGGCGGGCAGGTTGAGCAGGGGCGGGTCGGCAAGGACAAGCCAGGCGGTGGCGGTAGCGGGAGCAGAAAGAGGTACATCCGGCCTTCTGAAGTCGTAGGCCTGTACCGTGAAGCGGTAGAAGCCTTCTGGGAGCTGGCCGCCACTTTGGAGGAAGCGACTGCGGTCGTAGCCGCTGAAGTCTAGTGCCTCGGGTGAGAGGCCACTAGCCAGCTCGGGGGCGGAGAGCAGGCGGGGCATGCCACCCTGCAGGGTGATGACATTGCCCTGGTAGCCCTGTCGCGTGCTGAGCCGTATGCCGGGGCCTTCGATGGTCCAGCGGAGCTGCACCGGGTAGCTGGCCTCACTAAGGTCGCGCAGCAGGAGCTGCACCTGCAGGCTGCCGGGCTGGCCGTAGTGGCTCAGGTAGACGCTGTTGGGCGGAAAGATTTGCAGGCTGGCCTGCACGGCGGACTGGGCAGCGGCCTGTCCGAATATGCCCAGCAGGCAGAGCATACACACCCATACCTTCACCCACAGCCGTAAAAACGGCCTCCCTTTCATCATAGCTCCCATGGTACTGTCACCGGATATTATTGCACAATAAAACCAGTACGCAAATAGGAGACACCGGTACACTAATGCACGACAATATGAGCGGATTACTTACCTGACTGGGGGAATTTACTTCAGCAATATATAGCACACTTCACAAGAGAGGTGTTAAGGCACAAGAGCCATTCACAAAACATGCATATAGTTTTAAAATTTCCCTTACTCATGCGACATTGCCTTCATCTCCTTTAACCGAACCTTAAAGACCGAACATGAAAGCGATACACTATCCCAGCCTTTTCAAATACGCCCGACAGAGCATGGGCCTGAACCAGAGGGAGATGGCCGAGCGCCTTCTCGTACACCAAAGCACCATAAGTAAGATAGAAAGCGGCAGGCATTGCCCCCACAGAGGTACCATGATGGGCCTTGCGCGCCTGACCGGCCTCTCCATGCACCTGCTCACCCAAAGGGCAGCACACCATACCCGGCAGCAGGAATCAAACAAAACCACCCCGGCCAACCGCCCCGCCATCAGGTTTAAACCCGCAGACCTGCAGGTCGCCCGCTTTCGCCAAAGCGAGCTGCGTAACAAGCTGAAGGCCACCCTCTACCTGAAAGAAAAAGCCCTGCAAAGGCTACAGGCCCAGCGCTATATGCATGACCTGGCAGAGACCAATGCCCTGCAAATACTCAGTGAAGCACAGGAGATTACCAGTCACCTCCAACAGAATAATGCTCCCCCCGCCCTGCTGGCTACAGCCCGTAAAACACAACACGAGGCCGCCAGCCACCTGGCCCTGCTCCGCAAAAAAGCCATCCGCATACCCCCAGGCTACAAACTACTGCTTATGGAGGCAGAAGTGAGGCAGCTAAAAGCGAGAATAGAGGTTCTTTGAAAAGATAATGGCTAGTGGATAATTAGTGTCCATTATCCATACCCAAATAGCACCAGTCCCCGTCGTATGACGGGGCCCCCATCGGTGAGAGATGCTGTTGGGAATCGCTAAAACCTAACCCATCATCCCCACACTAAACCCGCGGAGTTGTCCCATCCGGCCTCCGGTGGTCCAGACATTTTGCTTTACCCGCACAGGTGTCCATAGCCGCAAGCTAAATCACCTCTGCCTGTAGAGGCGCGATTCATCGCGCCTTGTCCCGTCCGGCAAGAAATCAGGGAAGGGTCACAAAACCCAAAAAATGCTCATCAGCCGCCCGTCTGCAAGCCCGGCCCATAAGCTAAGCACCAAAATTCCCCTCCTGAGTCCAGGAGGGGGGGATAAAAACGCGAAGGCGTGTTTTATTTCGGGGTGGCCCGACACTCGGTGGCCCGACACTCGGTGGTCCGACTTTCGGTGGCCCGCATCCGGGAGGTTCGACTTTCGAGGTCCGACTATCGGGGTCCTACTATCGCTAGGCCTACTACCTATGGTCCAACAATCCACCTTTCAAAACCATGCAGAATGTTGCATGAGAGCCCCCACCAGTCCCATCGGGACCACGCCTTTGTAGCCAATAGAACCGAAGAAACCTAAGTGCCGTAGGCACGCAGCCCACTTTGTCGCCAGGGTATTTTTAATCCCTCATCGCCTGCGCCTAACACCATAACGGCCCCATCGGAACCTCGCCTTTGTAGCCCATAGGCACGCAACCCATCCACCCCTCTGTCCCTATCCACAGAGGCCCCACCATTAGCCGGTAAATTCGATCCAACCCCATCACCCCCTGCCACTAGTTCCTCCTCATATACCGTCACATTTCCTGCTGCGTCAGCCGCTTCCACCCGTACCCTTACCCCATTCACCAGATCCACATCCCTTTTCAGGTTATAAGCATACACCTCATTCACCATCAACTCGTTGCACTCACCACTTTCCAATACAGCACCCCTGCCATCCATCACCCTCACCTGCAAAGAACAAATGCCAAAGTCATCAGACCCATACACCTCCAGCACCTCACCCGCCTTCCCCGTAAACTCCTCTGCTACCACCTTTTCCACCACCGGAGCATGCATATAGTCCCTCACCGCCAGGTTCTGCCACGAAATAAAGCCCTCCGCCGCTGCCGCATACTTCGCAAACAGCCCATCATCCTCCTTCACCCGCTTGCTATACGCCGTAGCCTCCCTGAACCGTCTGTGATGCGCCTTTTGCTTCTCACTCAGAGGCCTCGATGATGTGGCCGGCCGGGCAGACACAATCGTCCTGCCCGCCCGCTGCCGGTACACGATCGCGCCCCGCACCATACCTCGCGCCCCTTCTATCCATGGATTATTCTCTATGACAGCCATTCTTTCCTCAGCTTTTATTTCATGTTTATTGCTGTCAAAATTAATCCCACACACTGTTCCCCCGTATTTCAGGTAAGATTATCAGTATATAGTATGAGCCTATAAGAAAGCCCCCGGCACCTCAAAGTATAATATATTTTATATCAGTCCCTTTTTTACCCTCTGCCCATCCTGTGGGTATCCCGTGGGTATCCCGTGGGTATCCTATAAGCATATGAGCATAACCTATGTGGAGATGTATATATAACTATTTCATGAAACAGTAAACAAGCTACCTCACCTTCTCAGCAAACCATTCTATATGATCACCCCATGTACCTTCCCCCGTAAAAGGCAATTCAGTCCTCACAACCCAGGCGCCTGCGTCAATCAGCAAATAATAAACCCACCAGGTCATCTAAACCACCCCTGCCTGTAGAGACGCGATTCATCGCGTCTTGTCCCGTCTGGCAAGAAAGCAGGGAAGGGTCACAAAACCCAAAAATGCTCGTCAGCCGCCCGTCTGCAAGCATAGCCCACAAGCTAGGCGGTAAAATTCCTCCTTAGCTACCGCGGAGTTGCACTCCGGGAGTCGCACTCCGGGAGTTGCACTCCGCGAGGCGTCGTCTGGCTCTTTGCCCGGAGGTAGCTCCTATCCCCACTAGCCTAACAGGCGCATAGTCCACAAGCTAAGCACCAAGCTCCCCTCCTGAGTCCAGGAGAGGTCCGACTTTCGCTGGGCCGACTTTCGGAGGTCCTTGCAGAATGTATCTCCATGCAGTCAGATACGGCAACTTCTAATTCTGTCCCCGCCGGTATGTCGGTCCAACCCTGGCCTAACAGGCGCATAGTCCACAAGCTAAGCACCAAAATTCCCCTCCTGAGTCCAGGAGGGGGGAAATAAAAACGCGAAGGCGTGTTTTATTTCGGGGTGGCCCGCATACGGGAGGTCCGACTTTCGGTGGTCCGGCTATCGCTGGGCCCGCCATCGGATGTCCAACAATCCACCTTTCAAAACCCATGCAGAATGTAGCATAAGAGCCTCCACCAGCCCCATCGGGACGACGCCTTTGTAGCCAATAGAACCGAAGAACCCCCTAAGTGCCGTAGGCACGCAGCCCACCCGCCTCTGTTACAGTGAGCCTTGTCGCACTGATGGCACCAAAAAGAAAAGCCATATAGAAGTAAGGCATTAAGTCCCAGTCAAGCACTAATCCCCGCTGTATAGCGGGGTCCCCACCGTCTGGCACACTGTTGCTATACCCACAACTGCCCTATGCACACTGTTTGCTTAACGTCTGGGCGGCATTCCGCTGGGCGGCATTCCGCTGGGGTCGTTTTAAGGCAGCAGGGTGCAAATAGCCGACGGATCCTATGCAGGCCGCCTCGGATCAGAGGCTATAGTAGCCATCATTGGAATAAGAGTGAAACAGCAGGCTTTACTTATCGGATGCTCAGTGGCAAGGGTAATCGCCAGGGCCATAGTAGGTTCTATGTACGGAACAGCTCGCATACTCTGTCGCAGCGCTTGCTACCGGTGTATATAAACTAAAAAAAGCCAGGCAATAAAATCACCTGGCTTTTGTAAGTGTTAGCAGAGTTGGATCAAGGGAATCAGGGCTCTGCCTTCACCATTGCATCAATCGTATGTATGGTGCCGTCTTCATTGTAAGTAAGTTCAGTTACTTTTACACTGCGCAAGTGTGTCTGTCCGCCACTCAGTGAACTGTCGTGGAAGAACAGGTACCACTTGCCATTATATTCTACTATCGAGTGGTGGTTTGTCCAGCCCAGTACAGGCTTTAGTATCACACCCTGGTAAGTAAAGGGGCCGTAAGGGCTGTCACCCATCCCATAGGCAATATTGTGAGTGTCTCCTGTAGAGTAAGAGAAGTAATACGTGTCATTATACTTATGTACCCAGGCAGCTTCAAAAAACCTGCGGTCGTTATCACTTACCATAATAGGGTTACCCGCTTTATCCAGCAGGTCCACGTCCCTGGGGGCTTCGGCAAATGAGGTCATATCATCGCTGAGCTTCACTATTTTTGCACTTAGAGCCGGGGCATCCTCTGCGGGGTACGTGTCTTCCCCGCTATACTCCCCGGAGCTCCAGCGCTGTAGCTGTCCTCCCCATATACCGCCAAAGTACATATAATAAGAGCCGTCCGTGTCCTTAAATACGGCAGGGTCTATGCTGTAGCTGCCCTCTATAGGCTCAGGCCGGGGGGTAAAGGGACCTGCCGGATTGTCTGCTGACGCCACTCCTATATGAAATATGCCCTCCTTATCTTTGGCAGGAAAATAGAGATAGTAAGTGCCGTCCTTCTCGGCTGCATCAGGCGCCCACATTTGCCTTTCTGCCCAGGGTACATCCTCTACAGAGAGAGCCACCCCGTGGTCAGTGATTTCGCCGCCTACGCTGTCCATAGAAAAGACATGGTAGTCTTTCATATCAAAGTGGCTGCCCAGGTCATCCTCAGGTATGCCGGATTCATAGTCGTGTGAAGGGTACAGGTATAGCTTGCCCTCAAACACATGGGCAGAAGGGTCTGCCGTATACAGGTCCGTTATAATAGGTGTAAGGCTGTCGGCCGGCTCTTCCGTTTCATTGACGGGCTCCTGTATATCAGAGGTGTTATCAGATGTATCATTGCTGCATGCCGTGCCGAGCAGGACCGGCAGCATCATGGCTGTCAGGGCGGTAAATGATCTCAGGTGCATGTGACCTTTATTTAATTGGGTTAATGAGAAATAAGTTTACGCAACTTTATTGCTTTGATTGCATGATTTTACACAATTGATTGTGTAGAAACCTTGTCAGCTTTTAAATGTAGTTTAAATCTTTTAAAAAGCAATTTTTTGCGGATTTTACATTTATCATATAGGGCAATTTACGCTTTTTTAGAAATAAGTTTACGCAATCGATTGCAAATGAAAAACTTTTATTTATTTTTATGAATGAAAGCTCCGGTAAGTTCCGGGTGATCAAAGTTAGTGGCAACCTAAACCGTAAAAATTACAAATATGAGAGAACGTCTACTATGGTTCAATGGCGCCCGGAGAAGCCGGCACAGGGTAGTGGCCCTTGTGTTCCTGGTTTTCGGACTGTCCATAGGATCACTTCAAGCGCAGGACAGGATCACAGTATCCGGTCAGGTTACAGGTGGCGTAAGCGATGATGAAGCTTTGCCAGGCGTAACTGTTCTGCTGAAAGGCACCACTATCGGTGCCACCACCGACATAGAGGGCCGCTATACACTTTCTAATGTACCTGCCAGTGATACCCTTGTCTTTAGTTATGTAGGGTATGAATCCATAGAGGTGCCTGTCAATGGCAGACGGACCATCGACATTCAGTTGGCCGAAAGCCTTGAGATGCTTCAGGAAGTGGTAGTAGTTGGTTACGGATCCCAAAAACGCAGTGACGTCACCGGCTCACTCGTGTCTGTCGATGCTGAAAAAATAGCTGAAGTTCCTGCTGCAGAAGGGGTAGCCTCGGCTCTTAAAGGCCGCATAGCGGGTGTGCAGATCACCCAGACCTCAGCACGCCCCGGTGGCGACCCGCAGATCAGGATCAGGGGCAACCGCTCACTTAGTGGCGGAGCCAATGAGCCTTTTATTGTGGTGGATGGTATTCCCTACAGCGGAAGCCTGAATGATATCAACCCCAATGACATCGTATCCTTTAACGTGCTTAAAGATGCCTCTGCAACGGCCATTTACGGCTCAAGAGGGGCTAACGGGGTAATCCTTATTACCACCAAGAGAGGTCAGCCCGGACAAACATCATTCAGTTACAATGGCTATACCGGTTATACCACCACCCTGGGTGAATATGACCTTATGGATGGACAGGAGTTTGCCGCGCTGAAATTATATACCGAGTCAAACTTTACGCCTGCTGAACGTGAGTCTCTGCTGAACGGACGCAGTACTAACTGGCAGGACCTCCTGATAGATGATGGCCTTATCAATAACCATAACCTCAGCGTCAGTGGCGGTAGTGAGACCACCCGTTATGCAGTTTCTGCAGGGTATTTTAACCAAACCACCGTATTTCCCGGCCAGGGATTTGAGCGATATAATGCCAAGCTATCGCTGGATCAGGAAGTAAATGACTGGTTATCAATAGGCATTAGCTCGCTGAACTCTATCTCATACCGTGATGGGGAGAGCGCCAGCCCTATGTTCAATATCCTTACCCTGAGCCCTCTTTATAATCCATATAATGAGAACGGTGAGATAAATGAAACCCCTGCCGTAGGCAGCCTTGACCCTAATCTGGTAAACCCCCTTACGCTATACCGGGAAGATAACTGGATTGAGGAGCGCCGCAGAATTCGCACCTTTAATACCGGCTACCTGCAGATCAAACTTCCTGTAGAAGGCCTGAGCTATAAGCTGAATGCCGGCTTCGACTACAGCCAGGATGAGTACGGGGCATTTTACGGTGCAGTAACCCCTATGAGAAATATAGACAATGGCAATGCTGCTTATGTGCGTAACAGCGACCGCTGGAGCTATACTATCGAGAACCTGATCAACTACGAGCGCTCATTCGGTGACCACTCCCTTAACTTTACCGGTCTTTACAGTGTACAGGAAGAAGAGTATAACCAAAGTGGGGTCAATGCAGTAGGCCTCCTGGCGGACGATCTGTTGTATTATAACCTTTCACTTTCTGCGAATACAACCGTACCCCAGGATGTGTTTAACTACACCCGATGGGGCATCATGTCATTCATGGCGCGCGCCAACTATAACTATAAGGACCGCTACGTAGCTACCGTAACCGTACGTCGTGACGGCTCCTCCCGTCTGGCCGATGGTAATGAGTGGTTTACCTACCCTGCCTTTGCGGTAGGCTGGAATGTTCACAATGAGCCTTTCCTGCAGGGTAACCCCGTATTATCCGCTTTGAAGCTGAGAGCCGGTTATGGCCGTACCTCCAACCAGGCCATTGCCCCTTACCGCTCTATCGGTCAGCTTGACCAGATCCGCTATAACTTTGGCCCTGAAAACGGGGTGATAGGCTTTTACGTATCTAACCTCCCTAATACCGAGCTTACCTGGGAGTTTACAAACTCCATGAACGTGGGGGTGGACTTCGGCCTGTTTACCAACCGTATCACGGGTAGTGTGGACTACTTTAATAACCGCACAGATGGCGTACTGCAGGATGTAGACCTGCCCATTACCTCAGGTATCGTAGGTAGCTATACCCAAAACATCGGTGAGACCATGGGTGAAGGTATCGAAATTCAGATGTCCGGCGAGGCTATAGAGGCCACCAGCCGCGATGAGTTCGGCTTAGGATTTGACCTTAACTTTACCAGCTACCGTACCGAGATCCTTCAGCTTACCGAAGGCCGCGACCAGAACATAGACAATGGCTGGTTCGTAGGCGAGCCTATTAACGTACTCTTTGATTATGAGAAGATCGGTATCTGGCAACTGGATGAAGCTGACGAAGCTGCAGTTTACGGACAGGCTCCCGGTGACATCAGGGTGAAAGACCAGGATGGCGATGGCGACATTGACGGTGACGACCGCGTAATACTCGGTCAGCTCGATCCTAAATGGAGCTTCGGATTTACAGCAAGAGCCAGATACATGGGCTTTGACCTGGCAGTGGTTACCTTCGGTAGCTTTGGTAACGAGCTCGTAAGCACCCTCTACCAGATGAACTCCGCCTACCCTGTCAACAGTCTTGAAGGCAGACGTAACGGCCCTGATGTGGACTACTGGACAGAGGACAACCCTACCAATGAGTTTCCCCGCCCCGGCCGTAACACCGTACGTTTCGGTAGCACCACCGGCTATTTCTCCGGTGACTTCATGAAAATACGTAGCATCAACCTTGGATATACCCTTCCTCCGAGCTTCCTCGACAACCTCGGACTGAAATCGGCCCGTGTGTATGCAACGGTGAGCAATCCGTTCCAGGCATTTTTCTCTGACTACGTGGATTATGGCGGGCTCGACCCCGAGCCTACCGGCAGAGGTACCACTAACAGTGTCACGCCCGGCCTGGGCAACAACCTGGTGGTGTCACCGGATACACCTCCTGTCAGAACCTACCTGTTCGGTGTAAATGTGTCCTTCTAATCAGACTTTAGTGAAAATGAA
Organism: Roseivirga sp. BDSF3-8; assembly: GCF_041449215.1. Lineage (NCBI taxonomy): Bacteria > Pseudomonadati > Bacteroidota > Cytophagia > Cytophagales > Roseivirgaceae > Roseivirga > Roseivirga sp. BDSF3-8. The sequence continues at coordinate 150,638 of NZ_JBGNFV010000002.1, forward strand.
TATGAAGAGGTTTAAATATCTTTTAACGATCGCATTAATATCCATGTCTACCTATGGCTGCCAGGATATACTGGACGAGCAGCCAAGGTCTGACCTTACCCCTGATTACTTTAACACCGGTGCGGGTGTGGAGCGAGGAGTGAATGCCGCCTATGCTTATTTCCGTTACTGGTATGGTTCTATGGGTGGGATGGACATGACTGACTTCGGTACAGACGAATGGACCGAAGGAGACCAGGCGAATAACCCTGAGGTAAACACCTACCTGCTTACGCCCGCCAGTGGTGTTGTTTCAACAGCTTGGAACCGTGCTTATCCGGCCATCAATACCTGTAATGGAGTGATAGAGCTCGGACAGGATGTGGATGACCTGGGCGAGGCCGAACTGAACAGGCTTATCGGTGAGGCCAAATACCTTCGTGCACACTGGTACTTTATCCTCGTCCAGCAGTACGGGGGCGTGACCCTTGACCTGGGTGCCGGACCCCTGCGCTTTAACACCAACCCTACAGTGGCCGCGTCACGCGCTTCTGAAGAAGAGGTGTACGAAGCCATCATTCAGGACCTCAAGGATGCCGAGGAAGCATTACCGCCTTCTTCAAGCGGAGACGGACGCGTGTGGAAAGCTTCTGCTTTGCACCTGCTCGCCAAGGCTTACCTTACCCGTGCCTGGTTGCTGGATAATAATGCAGATTATGACAGTGCCCTCATGGCCGTACAGCGCCTGATCCCTGACCCTAATTCACCTACTGCGAATTATGGTGCCACCCTCCTAAGCGATTATGCTGATGTGCACAGAGAGGGTAATGAGTATAATAATGAGATACTCTTCTCTGCCAACCGTAACGGGGATCCTGATTACACCAATATTGAACCCTTTGTAGGGGGCGATGAGCAGTTTCTTCAAAACCGCGCCAACTTCTACTACAGGTGCTTCTACTTCCGTGATGTGGACGGCCTCATCCGTGATGTGACCAATGGCCGCCCATGGATTCGTATGAAACCAACCGATTTCCTGCTGAACAGTGTATTCGTTAACACAGACGTTGATTCACGCTACCATAAGTCCTTCCAGACCGTATGGTATGCCAACGATGAGGAGACACTGCCTGTATGGACCGAATCTGATGTAACAGCCGGTTATATTGACCCCTCCATGGTAGGCGAGTACAAATACGAGGTGGGTGATACAGCCCTTTACATGCCTACCTTTGAGCTGTCTGACCTTGAGCAGGGCAGAAGAGGCTATGTAGTGTACGACCCCAGCGAAGTAGCTGCACAGGACGACTACTATCCTTCGCTTAGCAAGCACAATGCGGTCGAAAGACCCCAGGACGGCACAGAAGATAACCCTAACGTGGGTTCTTACCGCCCTTACCTCGCCCACAGGCTTGGAGAGACCTACCTGATTGGTGCAGAGGCTGCCCTTATGTCCGGTAACCCTGGCCTCGCGGCCCAGTACATAAATACACTTCGTCGCCGTGCTGCCTATCCCGGTATGGAGAGCAATATGGAAATCACTGCCGGTGAGGTGGATATCGACTTCATCCTGGATGAGAGATCCAGAGAACTGGCGGGCGAAATGAAGCGCTGGTTTGACCTGAAGCGTACCGAAAAGCTGGTAGAGCGTGTACGCCTGTACAATTCCATAGCCGCACCTAACATCCAGCCTTTCCACAGGTATCGCCCCATTCCGCAGGATCAGATAGACCTTGCTATCGACCCTACCACACCGGATGGAAGGTATCCTCAGAACGAAGGGTATAATTAAGCACAATGAACCGTGAATCAATAATGAACTATTTAACACGACATATACTCAATATTTGCTTTCTGATGGGCCTTAGTGTATTTGCCTTCAGTTGCGATGATGAAGAGACCGATAAACTGACGGGACCGCCTCCCGGCAATAATACGGTAGACGTAAGCAGCCGGATCACTGGCTTTGAAAACAATGTGACCGGCGCCGGAGCCGAGAGTACAGTGCTCGGAAATAACCTCAGTGGAGTGGAGTTTGTCATGATAGACGGCCAGCTTTCCCCCGACGTGGAGGCTTCCGAAAGTGCTGTAACCTTTACCGTACCCATAGACCCCGCTCCTTCGCTGGGTATGGTGGATGTGGTATTGATATTCTCCGGACAGGAGAGAGCCTATGCCCAGATAGAGGTTGTGGCTAACCCTTCTGTTAGCCTCGTATACCCCATGTCAGGGTTTGCCGGTGATGAAATTACCCTGATAGGGACTAATCTTGATGCGGTAGAGGAAGCCGGTATAGGCGCTGCTGCCGGTACAATAGTGAGCCAGACCGGCAGTAGCCTAACCCTCAGTGTTCCCTCAGGAGCGCAGGATGGGGATAATTTTTACCTGATATCCAGCTCCGGTACCCGTACCGATACAGAGTTTTCCTTTATAAGCTGTGAAGCTAACGGTAGCCTTACCGCCTGCCAGCCCTCTGTGGTGCTGAGTGGCGGATTTGAGCAGGGGGATGCTTCCTCCCTTGAGAACTGGAACATTTACAATACAGGTAACCCTTCCGGCGATGCTACCGTCACAGTAGGTACCGGATCCGATGAGGTGCTCACCGGTAGCCGTTCCATGAAGGTAATAAACCCTACCGCATACCCCGGCCAGCAGTGGCGCGTACAGGTAGCCAGTAACCCGTTCCCTACTACAGAGGGTAAGACCTACTTTGTCAGCTACTGGGTAAAGGCTGAGTCTGATGGCGGTAGTATCAGACTTTCTACCCAGCCCAATGCATCCTATCAGGGTGACCAGAGCATTGGTACCCAGTGGCAGGAAGTGACCTGGAGCTTTACCGTTAATGATACTGACCCTGACCAGACCGAAACGGTGATCGTTTTCGATATGGGCCAGGAAGCCAATACGTATTACATCGATAATGTTCGAGTAGTAGAAGAGCAGTAATTAGTGCTTTTGTTGTTTCCGTTTGTGTAATATTCTTCATGTTAAAACCCGGCCTGAGTGCCGGGTTTTCTTTTACTACCTATCATGATAAGACCCGCCCTGCTACTTGTCCTTTTACTTTTTTCTCATGCCATCATTCATGCCAGGCAACCTGATGCCGGTCCCTGGACGGCCGATAACGGCAATGGTACCTTTACCAATCCCCTCTTTTACGAAGAGTTCTCTGACCCTGACCTCATCCGTGTAGGCGATGATTACTACATGACAGGCACCACCATGCACGCCATGCCCGGCCTCCCCGTGCTGCACTCCCGTGATCTGGTAAACTGGGAGCTACTCACCTACGCCAGTCCCGTACTCGACCTGGGGCCCGCCTACCGGCTGCAGGATGGTCAAAATAAATATGGACAGGGCATATGGGCCCCCTGTCTGCGCTATCATGAAGGAGTCTTCTATATCTTCACTAATGTAAACCGGTACGGTACCCTCGTCTTTACAGCCACAGATCCCGCAGGCCCCTGGAAGCGGCAAAAGATGAATGCCACCCTTCATGACCTCTCCGTCCTGTTTGATGATGACGGAAAAGTGTATGCCGTATGGGACTATAACGAACTGAAAATCGCCGAGCTTACCCCTGATCTGATGGACATAGTGCCCGGTACCCAGCAGGTAGTAGTGCCCGCCGGTAGTGGAGCAGGAGAGGGCTGTCATTTCTATAAAATTGACGGGCGCTACTACATCACCAATACCAATTATGATCCCGTCTGCTACCAGGTATGCCTGCGCGCAGACAATCCTTACGGGCCCTACGAAGTAAACGTGATGAGTGCCGAGGAAAACCTCGGCGTAGGTACCGGCTGGCGTCTCTGGGACACAGGCGGAGAACCACCTTACAATCTCACAGCCTATCCACCCAATCATGTCGGGTGCATCCCCATGCATCAGGGCGGCATAGTACAGACCCAGTCCGGAGAATGGTGGGGCTGGTCTATGCTGGACCATAACTCCGTGGGCCGGGTTACCGCCCTCTCACCCGTCACATGGAAAGACGGCTGGCCCCACTTTGGCCTGCCCGGAAACCTGAACCGCTCCCCCCGCACCTGGGTCAAGCCCGAAACAGGGTTTACCAGTGAGCCAAAAGCTCCCTTTGAGCATGACGACGATTTTGCCGGTCCGCAACTCGCCAATGCCTGGCAGTGGAACCATGTGCCCGACAGTTCCGGCTGGTCTTTGCAGGAAAGGGAAGGGTACCTCAGGCTACACCCCCGGGCAGCACCCTCCTTCTGGGAGGCACCAAATACCCTCACCCAACGCGGCCTTGGGCCTGAGGCCTATGCCCTGACCCTGCTGGATGCTTCTGGGCTGCGGGCCGGTGATGTGGCCGGCCTCGGCCTGCTTAATCTGCCCTATGCCTGGCTCGGCGTGAGGAAAGAAGAGAAGAAGCTCACACTCCGCTTTTTTGATCAGCAGAAACAGGAAACGCTGGATCAGCCGCTGAAGCAGAACAAAGTATGGCTGCGGGTACATACTGATTTTGATTCAGATACGGCACAGTTCAGCTACAGCCTGGACGGCAAACGGTATGAAGCTATAGGCGGTAAGATCGTGATGCCTTACCAGCTAAAGACATTTCAGGGTGTACGATATGCCCTGTTCGCCTATAATGAAACGCATACCGATGGAGGCCATGCAGATTTTGATAGGTTTAGTATGATCAGGCCGCGCCCTACCCGCCCTATCCCACTAGGAAAGGTGGTAAAGCTTACAAGCCTGGCAGATAGTACAGTACTGGTAAACTGGCGTAACCACCTGCGGCCGGTAGCGAAAGGATCGCCTTTTGCCGCCGGTGACGCTGCGCTCTTCAGAGTAATAGACAGGGGCAGAGGCCGTATTGCCCTGCAGTCCCTTGCTTCCGGTGGCTATGTAACCGTAAAAGGCCAGGCAGGCATGGCAGAGGTACGTATAGAAGAAGAGGACAGGGGAGAAGCCAGCACCTTCCAGTGGCAGGACATGCTGCGCGGAGACCTCATGCTCATGTCATTATACAGCCACCGCTACCTTTTTGCTGACCCCCATGCCGGAAGCCTTTGCTCCGCAGATGCCCCGGGCGCGCAGCCCGACAGAAAAGGAGGCGCCTGCTTCTATTATGAAGTAGTGGAATGAGGGGCCTTCACCTACTTTGCCTTTAAAGCTAGCTCATAACAAATAAGAAAGGGTGCCCTGATGAAGGCACCCTTTCTTATTCGTACATATGGTGCTAAGGCGCATCACCTCCTCAGTAACTTCCTCGTCATTACCTCCTCCCCCTGGCAGATACGGAGGATATACACACCTGACTCCAGCCCGCTAAGGCCTATCTCATTTTTACCCTGCGTTAGGCTGACCTCCCTTGCCAGTTTACCGTTGATATGATAAAGGGACAGGCTTGCCTCCCCGCCGGGAGAAGGTACGGTGGCCGTGAGCACATCACACGCAGGATTTGGGTAGATACTCACCTCCGCGCTTCGCTCATCTGTGGGTGAGCCGGGTAGCCGTGAGCCACTGCCACTGAACTCAATGTAGCCATTACAGTGCAGCATTTCGCTGTTCCCTCCCCCGCAGGATCCGTTCTGCCACACCCCCGTGTTTACCGGCTGGTTCTCGGCCTCGTACGTCGTGCCGTTGATAATGGCATAGTCTACCTGCACATCCCGGGTGCTGTTATCATTAGTAAACGCTATTCTCACCGTGCCCGAGCCGGGGGCGCTGTAGGTCTGATAGCTCGTGCCAAGCGTATAAGTCGCCGCTATTGTGCCATCTATCATGATGTTGATGATCTCACTGCCCGTCGTGCCCCGTGCCCTCACCGTCACACTGCCTCCGCCGGAGCAGTTAGTAGCTGCAGAGCCGCTTCCGGAGGGGGCAACCCCGGTATTGCTTATTACCAGCTTGTCCAGCAGCCCACCGTCTTCCCGGTAGGCGATGCTCAGCGTATGGCTACCCGCACTAAGGTTATAAGAAACAGCCTGCCCGCCATTATTAGAATCATGCACATCGTCCCACTGCCACGAGGTAGAGGCAGGTATGCTGTTCCAGTTTACCCAGCTTCCGCCATCCATTCGCACCCAAAAGGAGTCATCATTGGGGCCCGGCGTTATCGTCCTTCCCCAGACCTTATAGCTGCCACCTTCCCTGACACTGAAGGTGTAGCTGAGCTGTCCGCTGGCAGCAGGGGCACCGGCCGTGCTGTTATTACCGGACCGTACCGTAACATAGCTGTTATTAGAAGCCGCACTACTGCTCACTTCATTAAATAATGAACCCACCGTGCCGCATTCCGCCTCCAGCCATACCTGCTCATTTCCTCCCGGATTAGAGGGTGTCGAGCCCCCCCACCAATCATACCAGCCCGCGTGGTCTACATTCGCAAAGGGGTGCTTCGTTACATTAGTAGTTACAGAAGTGTTGCCCAGCAGGAATTTATCCACAAAAGCCTCCACCTCAGGGTACTGACTGGCCGGTAGCTGGCAGTGTCCGTGGCCCCCCACGATAGAGAAGCCAAAGCGGTCTCCCACACCAAACGCCTTCCATACCTCATGGGCAGCCCGGGCCGATACATACCCCGACTCTTCTGCAAGCCACTCATAATCAGGATTACCCAGCACCAGCAGCGCGCGCGGAGCTACCATTGCCATAAGCTCATGGTGGTCGTGCGGTAGCTTGGATACGTTGCTGCCGGCGAACTGGAACATACTTTCCATAAACCACGAACGATTCGTAGCCCCCAGGGTCTCCACCTCTCCCAGTGTTTCCGACACGCGCCAGGCGGCAGCTCCGCCACCTCCCGGCTCCTGCGCTATAGTAAGGGCGATACGTTCATCAAAAGCGCCGGCGAAGAGGGCCATTTTTCCCGCAAATGAGCAGCCCGTCACCCCGATATGGTCCAGGTCTATCGGAAGCTGAGCCTGCACCAGTTCCAGTCCGTCTATGATGCGGCTAACGCCCCACGACCAGGCACTGTAAGAGCCCATGTACTCCAGTTCAGGGTGAAGCTGATTGATAGGCTCGCTGCCCCGCTCCTGTGTGTGGGCCGTTACCTGGCCGTAGTTAAACGTAATGCGGGCAATATTACGGCTGCTGAAAATGGCCGATGGCAGGCTGCCCGAACTTCCCCCCATACCAATCACCGCCGGAAAGGGCCCGCTCCCTGAGGGGAGCACCACCTGCGAGGTGAGTGTGAGTGTATGGCCGTTTTCCGTAACATTTACCGCCAGAGTGCCACCTGAGTAGCTGGCAGTGATGTTTTGCGGCCGGTCTGGCTTGGGGCCTATCTCGTAGTTTTCGATCTCGGCCTTTATCTCAGCCCGGCGGCACCTCCAGTCGCTGAAGCTGGTAGAGCGGCCACTGCCGTCCGACCAGGCAAAAGGATCAGGTAACAGCGGGACGCTCGGCAGAGCACTGAAAGAGGGCAAGACGGGCGACGGACAGGTGGCACCGGTGTTTTCCTGATTATAGACCAGCGGTACCCCCTGTCCAAAAGCAACGGTGCTTGCCAGAATACATAAAACGCTGAGAAAGGCTAGGCCGAATGAATGACAGGCAGGAAGCCTGTTTGCCAGAGGTGGTCGATTTACATGCATACCAAGTATTTTTTTGGCGATAGAGATAAGGGGGTAAAAGATTCCCTCCCGCCCCCGGTACAGAGAGCGGGAGGGAGCCGGATGTATTCATACTACCCCGGCCTTTAGTAGGAAACCAAAGTGGTAACGCTGGAAGGAGGAAGGTTTATGCCGAAGTTGCTACCCGAAACGGAGAAGCTGTCATTCTGCAGGTTAGAAGAGCTGGTAGTACGGTAGCGACTGAAGCCCGACACAGAGGTACCATTGACAGAGAAGGGCTGGTACGTGGTGGATGAGTTCATATTCACCGCCACAATCACCAGTTGAGAGCCATTCCTGTACGCAGTCGTATACACCCCGGATGTAGGGTTAGCCGTACAGGACACCTTATTAAAGCCAGGGCGTATCCACTTCGCAAACTGGGCCACCACGTAGCCGCGTTTCGTCACGTTGCTGCTCTCATCCAGCAGGCCGTAGCTTCTCCTGATATACCAGTGAGTCCACATGCTGTAACCGGCCACCATACAGTCATGAATCTCCTTCGCCGTATTAAGCGCACCGCCCCAGTTGTTGGCATTATTCGTGTCCGTAATATGCTCAGTCATCCACACCTCCTTGCCCCAGTTATAGTAATAAGGAGAGGCACCGTATATATGCCCCGCTATGTAGCTCGTCTTAGAGTTAGCAGTAGCATTGCTCAGGTACTGGCTTATGTACGACTGACTCATGTTAAAAGGCTCCGGTGCCATGATCGGCGCACCGCAATTCTGTCCCTGTGCCGCCACGAAGTTAGCCACCTCGTACGGAGTCATTTCCATTGACTCATAATTCACCACGATGTTCGGCTCATTGATCGGGCTTATGGCTGCCACTCCGCCCACTGTGCTTACAAAATTCCGCAGGTGATTGGCATACGCAGCATAGGAGGAGGGGTTCAGCGTACCACCGATCGTGTTATTATTAGACTTCATATACGCCGGAGCCGTCCATGCTGAGGCAATCACCGTCGCTCCGTAAGACTTGGCCCGGTCTATAGTCGTCCGTTCGGCCGCAAAATCTGAGCTGTTAGGTGACACACGCACGCGCAGTACACTAAGCCCTATACCATTATTTCTGTCAAAGGCTTTTTGCGTTTCATAAGCAGTCAGGTCCGGTATCCATCCCCGGATACTGGCCCCGCCAAAGCCACGGATATTCTGCTGGTAACTTCCTGCATTGATGGTAGCCGTACCTTTAGGTATAATTTCCTTTTCCGGTTGGATCTGGTCCTCTTCAGAACATCCAAAGAGCATGCCCGCTACCAGGGCCATGAGCATCAAAAATTTAAGTTTCATAGAGATAAACTTGGGTTAAACATATCTCAACATACCAGTTAGAATGCCGTTTAACCGCCACAAATGATACTTTTGATGCGACAAATGATGCAAGACGGTAAAAAATCCTTCCTGTCAGAAAGTCCTTTTTACCCCAGCGAAAAATAGCCCCTTTACAGCCCCTTTTTCTCACGGGCAGGCCGGTACTGGGAGGGGGTAAGGCCGAATTGTCTCTTAAAGCAGCGCGTGAAATATCCGGGTGAATCAAAGCCCACCTTAAAGGCGACTTCGGATATATTATTATCCCCCGTCTCCATATACTTCAGCGCCCTCTTCATTCGCACCGTGCGGATATATTCGGTAGCCGTCTGCCCGGTAATCGCCTTTATCTTTCTGTATAGATTGCTGCGGTTCATATGAAAGTGAGCGGCAAGCCTCTCCACGCTAATGTCTCCGTCAGACATATTACGATAGATGAAGTCCAGCGTTTCGCTCAGAAATTGCTCATCTGCGTTGTTTCTGCTTAGCTTTTCAGGCAGGATGCATGCCTCCGGTGCTGATTTAGTAAGTGATATTCGCCCTCGGGGCTGCTTTTTTTCCCTAGGTCCTTGTGTACCGGTTAGCTTCGCCCCCTCAGGCGTGTGGCCAGCGGAAAGTATTTCTTCCTCCGCCCTGTCTGTGACCTCAGTCTGCACAGCAAGATCCTTCCTCGGCTTTATGGTATATAAATTGGCAAAACCATATATCATACCGGGTATCAGTATTATATATAAAATGTAGGCCTTAGGGCTCTTCCAAAAGGTAGGAGGGATAGTGATCTCTACCGTGTCAGATACCCCGCTATACATAGATTGGCCTTCTATTTTCACTTCAAATACATAAGTGCCGGGAGGTAGGCTTGTATAAGAAGCAAACTGTTGTACCCCTACTTGATTCCAGTCCTCCTCAAGGCCCTGCAGCCTGTAGGCATACCCCGGCGTGGAGTGGGCAGGTTCGCATGAGTTAAATTCTATGACAAAGGAAACATAGTCAGGAGGCAAGCTCACCCCCTGCCCGTTTATTATATTCTTTTTTATCACACCATCATTTGCCCCCCTGTCCACCGGGCCGGTGAATACCTTCAGCCCCGTAATGTATACACCGGCATTCTTATCATCTACAGAGGGCAAGGGGCCTTCATAGGGATAGGCAGTGGTGCTGACAATACACAAGAGTACAGTGCCAATAGCTTTGAGTAATATATAGACATGCTGATATGAAAGAGGAAAATACATTATTGGGTTAATTAATTAGGTAGTACAAGTAGCCTCGTGGTATACACATGTGAATAGGTTATAAGCGTTAAGTAATAGCTTCCCGGCGGCAATGAAAAGTGCAACTCCTGCCCAGCCGGATCATATGAAAGCGCTACGGGTACAGTCCGGCCTTTACTATCCGTGCAGCGTGCCTCATACACGACCTCACCCGCTGGCGTATTTATAGAGACATAGTCCCTGGCAGGGTTAGGATATATATAATGGCCCTCTCCTTCAGGCCCGGCTATGTTTCCATAACAGTGTACCTGGCCTATTCTCAGAGATAAAGGAGCCAGATCGGGGTATAGCTCATCGGCTTTATGCCAGGTCCCATCATACACATACATAGAGCCTGCACGGGAGGGGTTTCCCCTGGGGCTGTGGTAGACCGCAAAGCGGCTGGCCCCATCATCATAATCGATCTCATAACCCGTAAAGAAAGTACCCTGCACAGTCACCAGCGAATCAAAAGCGATATAGTGTAGGCTGTGTGCGCGTAGCTCATCAGAGAAAATAAGCTTTGAGTAGACCTCTTTTTCAGGGTAGGAGGTGCCTTCCCATACCGTCACTTTTATAGGGAACAGAGGCTTATCTGCAGGTACTTCAGCAATATGAAAGTAGCACCCGGGAAGGCGGTTGGAAGTGACAGACCTGAACTTTTCTGCAAAGCGGGTGTGGTGAGCCGGGTTATGTCCGGAAATTGATCCCCAGGCAAACCCCTCCCGGCTGAGTGCCGGCGGTGCTGCCCTCTCCAGGTTCCATACCGTATCACAGTATGAGGCGCTGAATCCATAGGGATCATACCCATCAGTGGTGGTGGCCCCGGTCTGTAGCGGGTCCAGCCAGTGCCTGAGCTGCCCGGCAGGGTCAGGCGTTTGCTCCCAGGCCTGCGAGAGCTTACTGAAGTAGTCATCTGCCGGATCGCTGCAGTCCGCACCGCCACCTGCCAGCACCCCCGTGAGGCGGTGGTGTTCATTAAACAGTGGTGCCCCCGAGGAGCCGGGCTGTGTGGTACCTGCCTCCCAGTGAGCCACCCGCCACGCAGCAGAGGACGTATTGCCGATGGTAAAGACCACACTTTGTAAAGGGTGGTATTCCATCGCAATCTGCTTGTCTGCTCCCCAGGGATGGTGAATGGTAGCAGCACGGCGCGGCCTGTTGCCTGAAACATCCCAGCCCGCATAGTAAGGCATGTAGGAAGCCGGCGGCACCTCGTGCAGCCTCAGCAGCGAGAAGTCCTGCGCCTGGTCAGTGGCTACAAGCGAGCTGCCGCTAAGGGTATAGGAGGTAACGGCCGACCCCTTATCGCAGGCGGGGTATTCATCGTTGAAGTAAAAGACAGCTTCTGCCGCCTTTGTCCTGTTAAACATCGTGTGGTTAGCCGTAATTACGTAGGGCTCAGACGTGCCTCCCGTGTTCGCAATAAGAGTGCCCGTACTCATCTGACCGTCCGAAACAATCCTCACAACCGCCCTTTTCTCCGTCTGCCAGTTCCTGCCCTGCGCACAGTTAATCCCTTCGTAGCAAGTACCTGTACGGGTATCCGTTTGGCCGCCATACCCCTCCTGGCCGGGTTCTCTGAAGCCCCTGTATACCTTTGATATGATTAGAGAGCCATAAGTATCATGGCCCGGCGGGATATTCAATTCCACAATCAGCCGGTCCCCCCCAATCACCGGCGTAGAAAGCGTTCCCCACTTATTAGTATCTTTAGCGTCGTAACCCATCATATCATGGTACCCCGGTGCATAGAGATACAGGCGTACGCCTTCAGTCAGGTGAAACGAAGAGAGGGTAAGGTAAAGTGACCGGGCCTGAGGGGCATGAAGACCTATTCGCCACACCTTGCCATAAGCTCCCTGCTGCCATTCCCCCGCATCCTCAGGCTGCAAATTCGTCAGGTACCTGTCCGCAAATCGATAGCTACCCCTGCCCGTCGTTGCCTGGTCCTGTAGTACGGGCACATAGGTAGATAGCCGCGGCAGGCCATACGTGGCCGAGTAAGGCAAAGCAGCCGGTAAGGGCTGGGCATATACATGGACCTGCAGCAGCACGAAACACCCTACGCCCCATGCGACCCGAAGGATAGAGGCCGGGCGGAACAGATATATCAATAAATATGTCGGAAACAGTCCTGACATAGCTGGTTTCGGGTTATGCACCATAAGTTGCGATCAGCATTTACTGATCAATAATTCACACAATCGATTGCTTTTAAAAAAGACAAATTTGTCTGGGAAAACGGGTTCAACCCGCCATCCACACAACCACCCAGAGTACTGCCTTTATATGGTTAGAGCTTCTAATGACTAAACTAATGAGCTTTGTCCGGCGCCCCTCCAACATCATTTGTATGCAATACATCGTCTGGCCGACCAGGCAACGGTACGCTAAAAGCAATCAATCTATGGAAATATACACAATCGATTGCATAAATAGAATTACTTAGGTAGTTTGAGTTATGAAAACAGCCGTAAACCCGCCTCACCGGCAATTATTTGGTTTAAAAAAAGTACAAACACCGTTTTTATTACTGCTTATCACGCTCCTTTGGGGATGTGAATCCGTCACTACAGTACAAACCCTGGAAAAAGACCAGTCTGAGAGGCAACGGCTATCACTAAACTCAGATTGGCAGTTTAAAAAATACGGCCCTCAGGAGACGCCGGATACCCTCATCTATGATGTGAGACCACAGGTGGCTGACGCGCAGGATGATAAGCCGGCCGACTCCAAACCGACCGAGGCGGTGGAAGTGATCGCTGAACAGCAGGTGCTGAAGCCCTGGATCATGCCTGCGGGCAACGCCTTCATATCCGATCCTGCTACACGGTATGAGCGGCCTGCTGGTGAGCCTGGCAGCGACTTTCCCTTTGTGCAATATGATTATGATGATTCGGCCTGGGAGACAGTGGATCTGCCGCACGACTGGGCTATCAAAGGCCCATTTCTGCAAGGGCCTGACGCGGCCGTGGGGGGAGGCATGGGACGCCTCCCAAGCCCTGGCGTAGCCTGGTACCGCCGCCAACTTCATATTCCTGCCTCTGACGAAGGCAAATCCATATTCCTGGACATAGAGGGAGCCATGTCATACGCCATGGTATGGCTGAATGGTCACCTCGTGGGAGGCTGGCCCTACGGGTATTCTTCATTTCGCCTGGACCTGACGCCCTATCTAAGCTACGGCGGTGAGAACCAACTGGCCATCCGCCTGGATAACCCACCCAACAGCTCGCGCTGGTATCCCGGCGGAGGCCTGTACCGTGATGTGTGGCTGGTAAAAACCAACCCCGTGCATGTAGACCAGTGGGGCACCCGGATAACCACCCCGCAGGTATCTGAGACTTCCGCCACCATCAATCTGGCCCTAACCCTGGCCAATGATACTGATGCAGAGGCAACCGTGGAAGCGCTTACGCGCGTCTATGAAGTAGATGAAAAGGGCAGGCCCGGGCCCGAAGCCGCCACCTTTGATAAGCCAAACATCAGGATAAAGGCAGGTGCCAGGAACCGTACTGAGTACAGCCTCAAGCTATCTGATCCACGCCTGTGGGGACCCCCTCCCACACAAAAGCCCCATCTGTACACCGCTGTAACGGAGGTGCGCCAGGAGGGTCGGCTCATCGATACGTATGAAACTACCTTTGGCATTCGTTCCATCACCTTTGACGGGGAAAAGGGGCTAATGGTAAATGGAGAGCCTGTGTACCTTAAAGGTGTAAACATGCACCATGACCTCGGCGCCCTCGGGGCGGCGTTCAACGGGCGGGCGGCGCAGCGCCAACTGGACATGCTGAAAGAACTCGGGGTAAATGCCATACGCATGGCCCATAACCCCCCGGCACCTGCTCTGCTGGATATGACAGACCGCATGGGCTTTCTGGTAGTGGATGAGATGTTTGACTCCTGGGAACGTAAAAAGACCCCGCTGGACTTTCACCTGATCTTTCCCGACTGGCACGAGCAGGACCTGCGGGCACTCGTGCGGCGCGACCGTAACCACCCTTCCGTCATCATGTGGAGTACCGGCAACGAAGTAGGGGAACAATACACCGGAGAGGAGGGCGCCGCCCTGGCCATGCGGTTGCGGAATATGGTGAACGAAGAAGACCCCACCCGCCCCACCACAGCCTCTATGAACTACGCCAAGCCGGATATGCCTATGCCGGAAGCCATGGAAGTCATCAACCTTAACTACCAGGGGGAGGGCATACGCAATGCACCCGCCTATGCACACCTTAAAGGCATCAATACGTCGCCTCTTTATCCCGCCTTTCATGAAAAATACCCTGATAAGGTCATCATCAGCAGTGAAAATGCAGCCGCCCTCAGCAGCCGCGGCACCTACCTCTTTCCCGTGGCAGAAGGCATAAGCTCGCCTGTCAGCGACGGCGTCGGGGGCGATCCCCAATCGGCCCATGTCAGTGCCTATGAGCTATACACAGCAGACTTTGGCTCCAGTGCGGACAAGGTCTTCCGCTCAATAGACCAGCACCCCTATGTGGCTGGCGGCTTTGTGTGGAGCGGATGGGACTACCTGGGGGAGCCAACCCCATACTATAGTTCGCGCAGCTCCTACTTTGGCATCATAGACCTTGCTGGCTTTAAGAAAGACCGCTTTTACCTCTACCAGTCCCGCTGGCGGCCGGACCTGCCCATCGCACACATACTGCCTCACTGGAACTGGCCGGACAGGGTGGGGGAGGTGACCCCGGTCCATGTATTTACCTCCGGCGATGAGGCTGAGCTTTTCCTGAACGGTAAGTCGCTCGGCAGGAAAAAGAAAGGAGCCTATGAATATCGCCTGCGCTGGGACCATGTCACATATGAACCCGGTGAGCTAAACGTTGTCGTATATAAGGACGGGAAGGAATGGGCAGAAGATGTAGTGAAGACCACCGGCGCCCCTCACATGCTTATTGCCAGTGCCGACCGGAATGAGATTGTGAACGACGGCAAAGACCTGGCCTTTATCACCGTAAAAGTGGCAGACAAAAAAGGGCTGACAGTGCCCGATGCCAATGACCCCGTGAGTGTTACGGTGGAAGGCCCGGGTGAGCTGGTCGCCACCGATAATGGAGATCCGACCAATATGACCCCATTTCCTTCTGCCACCCGTGAGGCCTTCAATGGCTATATTCTGGCGATAGTTCGTTATAATCAAGGCGCCAAAGGTACCCTGACGGTTACGGCCAGTGCACCTGGCCTGCAAGAGGCGACCATTACTGTAAACCCGACAAATACCAACCCATAACCTGATCTGTATGTTGACCAAATTTATAAGCACCGGCCTGCGATTGGTACTGTTGCTGATTTGTTTCACTACCGCCCCGGCTTATGCCGAAGTAAGCCTGCCCCGTCTTATCAGCGATGGCATGGTCCTGCAGCGCGATACAGAGCTGACCATATGGGGCTATGCGCATAAAGGAGAGCGGGTCACGGTCTCTTTCAGAGGCAGTAACTATACGGCCCTGACAGACAAGGATGGCCGCTGGTCCGTAAAAATGAAACCCCAGAAGCCCGGTGGCCCTTACGCCATGCAGATAAGGGGTAAAAACCGGATTGAGCTAACCAATATACTGGTAGGAGATGTGTGGCTTTGCTCCGGCCAGTCAAATATGGAGCATTACCTCGGGCGCCACAGCATTCGCTATGCAGATGAGATCGCAGCCGCCAATAACACCCGCATCAGGCAGATCAAAATTCCGAATAACCCGGTGTTCATTCAACCCGCCTATGATGTGCCGGAGGGCGTCTGGCTGCCCGCCACGGCCGACCATATCCTCGATTTTTCAGTAGTGGCCTACTTCTTTGCAAAACATCTTCAGGAGCAATATGACGTGCCGATTGGCATCATCAACTCCAGCGTGGGAGGCTCGCCGATAGAGGCTTGGATCAGCGAGGAAGGGCTAAAGGAGTTTCCGGATTTTATAGCTACCCTCAATGAGAACAAAGACACCGCGTATGTATACGGCACCAACCGCCGGGCAGACAGTATAAACCGGGAGCGGGCCAAAACCCTGCCTGAAGACCAGGGCCTTGCCGGGGATAAAAAATGGTATGAACCTGCCTATACCCCCAAAAACTGGAGCCGGATAAATGTGCCGGGCTACTGGGAAGACCAGGGTGTACGTGACCTGAACGGCGTAGTGTGGTACCGTCGTGAGATAGAGATACCCGCTGATATGGCAGAGAAACCAGCCCTGATCGAGATGGGCCGTATAGTAGATGCGGATGGGATGTACGTAAACGGCGAAAAGATAGGGAGCACCGGATACCAGTACCCGCAAAGGCGCTATCATGTGCCCAGCGGCCTGCTGAAAGCCGGAAAGAACACGCTCGCCATTCGCGTCGTGAATAACTGGGGTAAGGGCGGTTTTGTGCCCGATAAACCCTACTACCTGGCTACAGCAGGAGACACCCTCGACCTCAAAGGGTACTGGCACTATAAAGTGGGCGCGGCCTACCCCGTACCCCCACCGCCTCCCAAAAGCATTGCCATGCGTAACCAGCCAGGCAGCTTCTATAACGGTATGATTGCCCCGCTCACGAATTTTGCCATAAAGGGCGCCGTGTGGTACCAGGGAGAAAGCAACGCAGGCCGGCCAGAGCAGTACGGGGAACTGCTGCCCGCGCTCATCAATGACTGGCGCAGGCAATGGGAGATGCCTGACATGCCCTTTCTCTACGCTCAGCTACCCAACTTTATGGAAGTGAACTACCTGCCCGCAGAAAGTAGCTGGGCGCGGCTGCGCGAGTCGCAGCTCAGGGCCCTGGCATTGCCTCATACCGGCATGGCCGTGACCATAGACCTCGGCGAGTGGAATGACATCCATCCCGGCAATAAAAAACCGGTAGGCGACCGCCTGGCACTGGCGGCCCGCCACGTGGCCTATGGGGAAGATGATATTACCTACTCCGGCCCGCTTTTCCGCTCAGCGGAAGTACAAGGGAATAAGGTAGTGCTTAGCTTCGACCATGCCGTCAGCGGCCTGGTGTCCCGGGACGGAGAGCCCCTTCGCTGGTTTGCCATAGCCGGGGAGGATAAAAAGTTTGAATGGGCCCGGGCCGAAATCCGGGGCGACAAGGTGGTAGTATGGAGTGATGGTATTGATGAGCCTCAGTACCTGCGCTATGCCTGGTCTGATAACCCCGACAAGGTCAACTTCTACAATAGCGAGGGGCTGCCAGCCTCCCCCTTTAGAACGGGTAAGATAGAGTAGGCAGCAGACCAAACTTCCATCACCACCACCAGCTCTGTGGCTTTTTGCTAGTTTAGCGGTGCGTTTAAATCAACAGCCCTGTGAATGCCCAAACGAGAAACAGCCGGTAGTAACGTCATAAAGAGCCGGTATAATCTGCTCTTTATTGGCTTTATACTCATTGTAGCGATACTTTTTATTGGGTTGGGGACACTGTTAATTACCATTAGCTTTGGTGAGAAAGGTATCACCATAGCCGCGCTTCCCGCCTTGCTGTGTTTAGTAATGGGGCTGTATGTTTTTGCCATGTATCACAATAACCTCCTCAGTGTCCGGATGGATAATGAGGGGATATATGCAGGCAGACTCATTCCCCGGACCTTTGTGCCCTGGCAGAATGTGGCGGATATAGCGCTTTTTCATGATACCCTTCGAACCGACGCCCTCAACGGTCCTGCCTGCAGGGTTACACTTAAAGATAACAAGCACCTGATATTGTACAAAAAGTACTACCGCAATTACCCCGTACTATTGCAGGCCCTGCATGCAGTCATTGAGCTAAGGAAAAGAAAAAAGCCGGTGGATCTTTTGTATAGAGATAAGCCTGCTCCGAAGCCTGTAAAGCATGCAGATATGACTGATGCCGAGCGGTTCGGGGCTAGCTTCCTCAGCAGCGGCCCCGGGGTGTGGGTTCTGGTAAATCTGGTCGCCTGGGATCCGGCTATACTTATTTTTAGCACAGTCTTTTGCCTCTGTCTATCCCTTTTATTTCTGTTCGATACCCAATACGTTTACCTAAGCAGGGAGTACCTGGCAGTAAGCAGCTACATTAACCCCTTTTACAAGCGGGTATACAGGCTTCAGGACATCAGAGGGGTAATAAACGAGCAGCCTCGTATTAGGGCGAAGGGAATTCGTATAGTCCTGAGTGATTTCCGCATGCCTCTGCACTGTTCTTCAGTAATGAAGGACGAAGCCTGGCAGGAGTTGACCAGTCGTTTCAGGCAATACAAAGTAAAGGTATTCAGGTAAGGGGGTATTGGGGCTATAGCACCTGTCCGGGGTGCTCAGAGGCTTTTCAGGAGTACAATTTCTTTAATCTTTTTATTCCGCCACTCCTCTTCCGGGGCAGATTCACTTTTAACAGGTCTCTTTATTCGTATATCTCTATAGCTTAATTCTACACTAATCGAATCATCCATAAGGTTATTAAATACCACCTGGGGAGAGCCTTGCAAATATGATTCGATCGCTACAGGAGACGATAATATCCTGACCCTGGTTTTGCCAGGGGTGATGTTATATAATTTGATGGTTCCTGGTTTCAAAAAGTACAGATTTATCGCTCCCACCTTATCTCTACCGGCAAGTAACACCCTGATTTTCGCTTTCCTGACTTTTATGTAAAATAATCTGTAGTGAAAAGTCCTTTCAGCACCGCTTGAATAGGTGAAATAGCGAAAGGTATTTAATGGCTCTTTGTAAGAATAGGCTAGTAGAATAGAATCAGCCACTTCCAGGCTTGTATTACCTAAGGTAATACCCAGAAAGGTGTCCGGTGTAATTATATCGGGTGTACTGCCAAATGCCGGGGTGAAACAGGGCATTAAGTTTATTAAAAGCAATAAATAAAACAGCCTCATAGATAGTCCGGATGATTACGTTTTTTAACAATATAGGAATATGTACAGGAGAAAGGGCCTTAAATGAGAAAGTGGCGATCAAGGATGTCATTAGTTTATACCGAACAGTATAAACCATAGTAGATTGAAAGGGCCTGTTTTAATTAGGCACGGCATAAAAAAAAGAGACGCCCGTATAAGCGTCTCTCAGGTGTTTACGAAGTGAAAAAGTTTTATTCCAGTACGAAGGTGACTACGCTGCGCGGCAGAATGTCCACCATGATCAGCCCTTCCTCCACCTCCGGACTGGCCTCTACCCGGTCAGACGTAAGGGTTGTGGTATAAGACGTGGCGCTGGTAAGCCCGCTGGGCAAGCTGATACCCACATCCGATACCGTAGAGGCACCGGGGTTAATGGCCACAATGATCACTTTGCCGTCGCCTTCGTAGGCAGTCATGCGCAGGCTGCTGGAGTTGCCCTGCAGGCCAATGCGGGTATAGCCTGGCCTGATAAAGTAAGAGTAGTGAGAGAAAGCATAGCCACGCTTCAGGATGAGGCCCCGGGTGGTGCCCTGCTCGCCATCGCCTATGAAAGAGTAATACCGCTTCAGGTACCACCAGATGTACGCATTCCAGTTATAGCCCATGGACTCATGTATGCTGTTAAGCATAGTAAGGGTTTCTTCCCATTTCGTCGACTCGTCAGCGCCCCGCCAGTCACCTACATTCAGGTTAAGCAGGTACTCCGTCATCCATATGGCCTTACCCTTTTGCTCAGCAATCGGGAAGGGCCCCAGTCCGCCGCCATACAGGTGGCCGGCAGCAATGTCCATGTTTTGTGCTGACTCATTATTACTCAGAATGGCATTGGTAAAGTCATCACTGAAATTCAGTGACTCAGGTGCTGCCACCAGTACCCGGTCATCTATCTGGTCGCCATAGTCTGCCAGGAAAGTCACCATCTGGTCCGCCGTCCAGTCACATGACTCATACGTTGCTTCCCAGTCCGGCTCATTCTGTATAGAAATAGCATACAGGTCCACCCCGTTAGTCTCCATGAAGTCAACAAAAGCATTGAGGTGGTCTACATACTCCCCATAGTTAGATTCCAGCAGGTAGCCACGTACGGGGTCATTATTGTTTTTAAGGGCCGGGGGAGGGGACCAGGGCGAAGCAATGATCTTCACATTATACTTCAGTGCCTCCTGTGCCGGAGCTATCAGCGCCTGCCAGTCACTTTGGTTATAGGGTATCTTTATTCGGAAGATACTCAGCCCCAGGTCTCCGCTGCCCGTGCCAAAAGCCTTTTGGGCATCTGAGGCCGTAGGGTTGAGGGAGTTGTTAAAAATGCCATTGGCTCCGCCGAAGCCATCAATGGTCTGGTAAGTCGTAGCAGGGTCCGGTGTTACCGTAAAGGCCGGTTCCTCCACCACCTCTTCCGGTGGTTCGGGCGACTCATCATCTCCGCCACAGGCCATAAAGCCCATGGCTGTCAGGCCCAGTAGAAAATATTTAATGGATTGTATGTGTTTCATAGATCGGTCTGGTTACAGCCCTTCCGCAAATCCGCGGTGGGCTATTTTATAATCAAAGTCATTGTCATACATGAGAGGCCACTCTGTGCCCCCGTCATACATCCAGCTATCCTGGTCGCGCATGCCCCAGATAGTGATGCCATACTGCTGGTTGGCAGGTACGTTGGCATACTCTTCAGCTACTTCCTTGTATTTGGCTTCCTGCGAGGCCGCCCGTTCCTCCGTCAGTTCACTGATGTCGTCATTGTAGTTTACCCGGATGTCCAGTTCTGAGAAGTGGATGAGCAGGCCGGTGGCAGTAGCTTCCTGCACGGCCTCCGCAATATCCGCACGGGGTGGCCAGTCATGGTTTATGTGCATTTGGAATCCGATGCCGTCTATAGGCACCCCATCTGTCTGAAAGTCTCTGACCATGGTAATGATGGCGTTTCGCTTAGATTCGTTACTGGCCACGTTATAATCATTGTAAAATAATTTTACGTCAGGATCTGCCTCACGGGCCCAGGTATAAAGTTTGGATACATAGTCGTAGCCCATCCGCTGCAGAAAGAGCGTGTTGCGAAGGTCATTTCCCTCAAACACCTCGTTTACTACGTCCCAGCCAGCTACTACGGACACTTCCTCGCCATTAACCATCATTTTTTCCTCCGCAAAGTGGGCTACTGTCGCTTTTACGTAGTCCTCTATGAGTTGCGTAAACTCCTCGTCTGTACCGCTGAAGCTATTGAGCCAGCCCGGAATAGAGCTGTGCCATACCAGCGTATGGCCATGGACGCGCATCCCGTTGGCCTTGGCATAGGCCACTATCGCGTCACCGTCGCTGAAGTCATAGTTGCCCGGGCCGCGGAAGATGTTCGCCATCTTCATATCATTCTCCGCCGTGATGCTATTGTAGTCATCTTCCAGTATTTCCTTAAAGGTAAGGTTGCTGGAAGACGTGCCGCCCAGCTTGCTGGCCGATACGATCATACCTACCGGGTAGGAGGCTATGTCCTTAAGGCTTTCAGTGGGCACGTAGGTGAAAGGGTCGCCGCTGCTGCCCCCTCCGCCGCCATTACCGCCTCCGCCACCACCACCGGGTGCAGGGGCTACAGGCTGCGGTTCTTCGCCGTCATTATTACAGGCTATCGCCAGAAAGCAGAATAGTACGATTAGTAGTCTTCTCATTTTATTGGGTTTGTCATCTTTCAGAGTCAATCAGGCCCTTTTCAAGACCGGAAAGTTCGGCCAGAGCCTTAAGCCTGCCTATAAGCGAATAGCCCGGGTAATGGTCCGTATTCGCCTCCAGGTCATGCAGGAAGCCATGGTCCGGCCGCATGGGCAGCACCACATTACGCTGCTCCATCAGTTGCAGCAGTTTTTGCATGATCGCCCGCATGGGGTTGTCCCCCTCCAGGTGGGCAGATTCGCGAAAGTCTTTTTCTCCCGACCGCGCCACATTGCGCAGGTGCAGAAAGTGGATGCGGTCGCCATAGGTATCTATGATGCGCAGCAGATCGTTTTGCGGATGTGCGCCGAAAGACCCCGTGCAGTAGCACAAGCCGTTGGCCGTGCCGGGCACCGCCTCAAATACCAGGCGCGCATCTTCTTCCGTGCTCATAATACGGGGCAGCCCCAGCAGCGAAAAGGGCGGATCATCCGGATGGATCGCCAGCTTCGCCTTCACCTCAGCCGCAATTGGCGTTACCTCAGTCAGGAAGTGGATCAGGTTGCGCCGCATCGTTTCCGAATCGATGTCAGCGTAGCCTGCCAGCAGCTCCAGTAGTTGCTCTGCCGTAAAGTTCTCCTTACTTCCCGGGAGGCCCAGCAGCACCCTGCGGAATAAACCTTCGCGCTCACTGTCCGAAAGGCTGTTGCCATAGGTGCGCGCTTCGGCTATCTGCTCCGGCGTGTAGTCCGCTTCGGCACCGGGCCGCTTCAGCAGCTCCAGGTCAAAGTAAATAAATGCCACGTGCCGGTACGCAAGCGTGCGAGTGCCGTCAGCGTTTTCCCAGGCGTGATCCGTCCGGATCCAGTCCAGCACAGGCATAAAGTTATACGTGATCACCTGTATGCCGCACGCCGCCAGGTTGCGTATACTGGTTTTGTAGTTTTCTATGTACAGCGCCCGCTCTCCGCGGCCCCGCTTAATGTCCTCATGTACCGGCAGGCTCTCCACCACGGCCCATTCCAGGCCTTCTTTGCGGAGTATTTCCTGGCGCTCCCGTATAGCCTCTTCCGGCCACACCTCACCTACCGGTATCTGGTGCAGGGCCGTAACGATATGGCTTACGCCTGCCTGCCGGATATCCCGTAGCCGGACCGCATCATGCGGGCCGAACCAGCGCATCGTTTTCAGCATCTTTTGCATGCTAAAAGCCTATGCTGTTGCCACCATCTACCGGTATAGTTACGCCGGTCACATATTTTGCCCCGGCAGAAGCCAGGTAGTAAACCGTATCACCTATATCCTCCGGCAGGCCCATTTTGCCCATCGGCGTGCGTGACATTACCTTATTCTTTCGCTCAGGATCATTGTTCAGAGCTTTGGCCGACATGGGTGTCTCGATAAAGCCCGGAGCTACGCAGTTTACGCGAATGCCCATTTCTGCCAACTCCACCGCCATAGCGCGCGTCATGCCCTCTATCGCCGTTTTACTGGCCGAGTAGGCAATTACTTTCGGGATGCCATACTGCGCCGCCATCGAGCTGATGTTTACGATTGTCCCCTGGCCCTGTTCTTTCATCACCTTCACTACTTCGCGGCTTACCGCAAATACACTCTGTACGTTCGTCAGTATGATATTGGAAAACTCCATATCAGTCACTTCCAGAAAGGGCTTTTTCATATTGATGCCGGCATTATTCACCAACACGTCTATCCGGCCCTCTTCTTTGGCTATGTCCGCTATCAGGCCGGGAATCTTCTCCAGGTCCGAAAGGTCACAGGCACGCTTCCGGGCATTTTCTCCCAGTTCAGCCATGGCCTTATCCAGCTTTTCCTCAGAGCGTCCTATGATATAGGTGATCACGCCTTCTGCACAGAATTTCCGTGCGGTTGCCAGACCCAGTCCGGAGTTACCCCCTGTTACGATCGCTACTCTTTTATCCATGTTTGATTTATCTTCAATTTTAGGGTTTAATCCCAGCTAGGCCGAATGCCCGGCGCATAGGGGAATGATAATGACTGATAGTATGAGAGAGGCTTCTCCGGCTTTTCCATCCCTTCAGGGAATGGCCTGCCGGAAAACTGCTGAAAGTAGGTCATGCAGGCGTTTTTCCACCATTTAGCCTCTTTAAGTTGTATATCCAGCAGCATGCTCACCTGCTCATGTTGTTGCTTATTCACATACGGCGCCATCTTTTCCCACCGCGCTTCCATTTCTTTTACCTCATCCACACCCTCCTGGTAGGTCAGGCCCAGATTTTGCCAGAGCGTGCGGCCGTTTTCCATCTTATAGCCCCAGGGCAGGTGGTGAAACCACAGAAGCAGCTCCCGGGGTGTTTCCTCAGCGTCATTGAATATTTCCGCCACCTCCGGTGCGTACTGAGCGGTGGCTCCACTGCCAGTAGCTACCGTACGGTCGAAGCCTATGCCCGCGCTGTCTGCTTTATGATAGTATACCGACGTCCAGTCAGGGCGGGGCATGTCCTTTATCCACGGGCCAGGGCCATAGTGGTGTCCCGCATCCATAATATGGTGCAGGCCAAGGGGTGTCATGTACTTAACCACCGTCTCGCGTGAGTCCACCAGCATATCCGTCATAGGCGTTACAAATGCCTCGTCGTTCGAAAAGGTCATCTGTAACCATTCAGCCGCTATTTCCTCAGAAGACAGATAAGGGTTCCAGGCCAGGCGGCCAAAGCCATACCAGTTTGCCTGCCCGAAGGGATGGCCCGTCCAGTTCCGGTCCGTGCCGATATTAGCCACACCCGCTATACCCGTAAGTTCCTTGTTGGTAAGCGTGCCGTCTATCACCTTTGCCACGGTTGCCTCTTTTCCGTCCCGGTACGTATCGGCGTCAAGCACCTCTTCATACATTTTGGGTAAGAATACCAGGTGGGTGCTGAAGCCGAGGTATTCCTGGGTAATCTGAAACTCCATCATAAGCGGCGTGTCCGGCATGGCGCCAAACATGGGGTGAAAAGGTTCGCGCGGCTGGAAGTCTATGGCCCCGTTCTTTACCTGGATCAGTACATTATCGGCAAACTGCCCGTCGTAGGGTACAAATTCACTGTAGGCCTGCATGGCTCGGTCCGTCACATCATGCTCGGAGTACACAAAAGCCCGCCACATAACGATGCCCCCATGTGGGGCCACGGCTTTGGCCAGCATATTGGCCCCGTCTGCGTGGTTACGCCCGTAGTTTTGCGGGCCGGGCTGTCCCTCTGAATTAGCTTTTACCAGGAAGCCACCAAAGTCAGGGATAAGGTCATAAATCTCAGCCGCCTTATGCTGCCACCAGGCACCGACCTCTTCGTTCAGCGGATCGGCAGTGTCCAGGCCACCTGTTTCGATAGGGGCCGAGAAGCGGGCAGTGAGGTAAACCTTGATACTATAGGGTCTGAAGACATCCGCCAGGGCTTTTACCTTTTGCAGATAAGCTGGGGTGAGCACCAGCGCATTAGCATTTACATTCGTCAGCACCGTGCCATTGATGCCTATAGAGGCATTTGCCCGCGCATAATCTATGTAGCGTTGGTCGATATACTCCGGCAGCTTATGCCAGTTCCAGATAGAAAAGCCCGCATACCCCCGCTCTACGGTACGGTCCAGGTTGTCCCAGTGGTTCAGCACCCGGATGTCCGTTTTTGGCGTTTGCACGAGTGACATGTTTTCCAGAGACTTTTCCGTCTGCATCAATCTCAGCAAGTGAAAGGTGCCGTACAGCAGGCCGGTATCTGTATTAGCCGATATCACCAGCACAGGCCTTTCCTTGTCCTTTACCACCTTGAGAAGGTAGCCTTCTTCACCTGCCATTTCCATATCCCCAACCTTCTTCTGCAGCCTGGCGGGTAAGCGGCTGTACGTAGCCAGGATGAGGGTGGCATTATCGGATATTTCCTCCTGCAGGGAGGGGGTAGTGCCCAGCATGCCGGACAGCCCCCTGTCAAGTTCATCGCGGGCCACCTCAAGGGTTTGACCCCCGGCAGGGAAACATATTTTTTCAGTAAGCTTTTTATATGTGTCAGTTATTGGTTTGTCCTGCAGAGGCCTGTAGGTGAGCCACAGGTTATAGCCATCAGTTGCCTGTGAATTACCGGTAAGGCAAACCAGAAATAATAGCAACAGAAGAGAGAACAGACGAAGGTTATTTGGGTGTATGCTAGGAATCGATTGCAATTGTTTCAATGTAAAAATGGGCTAAACATCCATGAATATGGGATAAAAAAATTAAATAATCATAAAAAACACAAAAAATTGCGCAATCGATTGTGTTAATTTCTATATTAACGTTCCCAAAAGAATAAACACATATGAAGAATCCCCTTTTGACCTTAAGGTATGTGATAGCCTTTATTGCATTTGTGGCTATTGCTGCCGGAGTAAAAAACCAATCAGATACCCCTTCATCACCCGAAGATTCTTCAGCACCCGACTTTCCCTTTAATGATACAAGCCTTCCCCTGGAGGAGCGTATCGAGGACCTTATCTCACGCCTGACCCTGGAGGAGAAGGCGCTGCAGATGACGCATAATACCCCTGCCATAGAAAGACTTAACATACCTCCCTACAGCTATTGGAACGAGGCCCTGCACGGCGTGGGGCGTTCGGGCATTGCTACCGTATTTCCCCAGGCCATTGGCCTCGGAGCCACCTTTGATGAAGACCTGGCCCTGCGGGTATCCTCCGCCATCTCCGACGAAGCCCGCGCCATGCACAATGCAGCTAAAGAAAAGGGCTACCATCGTCAGTATGGCGGCCTTACCTTCTGGACGCCCAACATTAACATATTTCGCGATCCGCGCTGGGGACGGGGACAGGAAACTTACGGAGAAGACCCTTTCCTGACGGCAGCCATAGGCGCTGCCTTTGTGCGCGGCCTGCAGGGAGATAATCCCGACTACCTGAAGACAGCCGCCTGTGCCAAGCACTACGCTGTACACAGCGGCCCGGAAAAACTAAGGCACCAGTTCAATGCCGAGGCCAGTATGAAAGACATGTGGGAGACGTACCTGCCTGCCTTCCGCACATTGGTGCAGGAAGCAGATGTAGAGGCCATCATGTGTGCATACAACAGTACCAATGGTGAGCCCTGCTGTGCCAATGAGTACCTGATTACGGATGTGCTGCGTAACCAATGGGGCTTTGACGGACACGTACTCAGCGACTGCTGGGCCATTGTGGACTTTTACAATGAGGAAAATGGCCATGGCGTGGCCGCCAATGCAGCAGAGGCTTCGGCCATGGCAGTCAAAAGCGGGATCAGCCTTAACTGCGGTAGTTCCTACCCCTCACTGCCCGAGGCCGTAGCGCAGGGCCTGGTAACGGAAGATGAGATAGATGAGCAACTGGCCATCCTGCTGCGTACCCGCTTTAAGCTCGGCCTGTTTGATCCTATGGGCAGTAATCCCTATGATGAAATAGCCACGGATGTAATCAACAGCGATGAGCACCGCCAACTCGCCCGGGAAGTAGCGCAAAAGAGCATCGTCATGTTGAAAAATAATGGCGTGCTGCCCCTTGAGAATGACCTCTCGCAGTATTTTGTGACCGGACCTAATGCCGCAAGTGTGGATATTCTGCTGGGTAACTACTTCGGCGTAAACCCTGAGATGGTCTCGATAATGGAAGGGCTGGCTGCAGCCGTAGCGCCTGGCAGCCAGTTTCAGTACCGCCTTGGGGCCATGCTGGACCGCAAGCCTGTCAACCCACAGGACTGGGCCTCGGGCCTGGCAGGTACCAGTGACGTCACCATCGCCGTGCTTGGCCTCTCCGGGCTGCTGGAAGGCGAGGAGGGCGAGTCGATTGCTTCCCCCACCTTCGGCGACCGCCTCGATTATCAACTGCCTGAAAACCAGATTGACTACCTGCGAAAGCTGCGCGAGGCAGCGGGTGAGAAGCCCATCGTGGCAGTAATCACCGGCGGCAGCCCTATGGACCTCTCCGAGGTGCATGAACTGGCGGACGCGGTGCTGCTGGTGTGGTACCCGGGCCAGGAGGGAGGCAATGCCGTAGCCGATGTGGTCTTTGGCAAAACGTCCCCTTCCGGCAGACTGCCCATCACATTTCCCAAATCACTGGACCAGCTTCCCGACTATGAGGACTACACCATGGAAGGGCGCACCTACAAATACATGACCGAAGAACCGCTTTATCCCTTCGGCTATGGCCTGAGCTATGCGGATTTTAGTTATAGCGAAATAAAGGTCTCGGATAAGCGGATATCCAGGGGAGATAAGCTAACCGTGACAGTTCAGGTAAAAAATGAGGGGAGTGTGCCTGCCGAAGAGGTGGTACAGCTATACCTCAAAGACATGAAGGCCTCGGTAAGGGTGCCTAATTATGACCTGAAGGGCGTGAAGCGGGTAAACCTGCCGCCTGGCGCATCGGAGTCGGTGAGCTTTGAACTGGAAGCCGGTGACTTTGCACTGGTAAATATGGAGGGTGAAAAAGTGCTGGAACGTGGCGACTTTACCCTGTATGCCGGTGGATCCAGCCCGGTGAAAAAAAGCTTTGAGCTAGGTGCCCCTGCCATGGCCGAAACGACTGTGACATTACGTTAAGACGAATGACTGATTTTATCCATAACGATTTTTTGCTGGAATCTGAGCATGCCCGTGAGCTATACCACACGTATGCAGCCAGCCTGCCTATAATCGATTATCACTGTCACCTGCCCCCTGCTGAGGTGGCGGAAGACAGAAAGTATAAAAACCTCACCCAACTGTGGATAGAGGGCGACCACTACAAGTGGCGGGCCATGAGGCAACTGGGCATAGAGGAGAGGCTCATAACCGGAAGTGCATCCGATAAGGAGAAGTTCATGGCCTGGGCTTCGACTGTTCCCTACACCCTTCGCAATCCCCTCTACCACTGGACTCACTTGGAGCTGACCAGGTACTTTGGTATCACCGATTTGCTCACTCCGGATAATGCGGCCGCCATTTACGACCAGGTAAATGAGATGCTGAAGGATGATGAGTTCTCGGCAAGAGGCCTAATCCGGCGAATGAACGTAAACGTTGTGTGCACTACGGACGATCCTTTGGATGAATTGACAGCACACAAACAGGTGGCAGGTACGGAAGAGGGTTTCCGTATGCTGCCCACCTACCGGCCTGATGGCCTCATCAATGCGGAGAAGGATGAGTTTGCCGATTACCTCCGCCTGATGGGGCAAAACACGGGGGTGAAAATCCGGGACTGGGAGTCACTTAAAGAGGCGGTGATGAAGAGTATCAGGTATTTTCATGACCGGGGCTGCAGGCTCTCCGACCATGGACTGCCTCATGCCTATGGCGAAGGGGTGAATGAGGCCAAAGCCAGTGCTATCTTGAAAAAGCGCCTGACAGGTACGGATATCTGCCCGGAAGAAGAGGCCAGCTTTAAGTCGGCCATCATGCATTTTCTGGCTACCTGTTATGACAAGATGGGCTGGACCATGCAGCTACACCTTGGCCCTATCCGCAATACAAACAAAGCCATGCTGGAGCGTATCGGGATCGATGCGGGAGTGGACAGCATCGGAGACTTTAAGCAGGCCGAAGAGCTGGCGGCTTTCCTTAATAAACTGAACGAAAAAGGCAGCCTGCCCAAGACCATTCTGTATAATTCCAACCCGGCTGATAACGAAGTATTTGCGACCATGGCGGGTAACTTTAGCCAGGAGGGCATACGGGGCAAAGTGCAGTTCGGTGCCGCCTGGTGGTTTATGGACCAGAAGGACGGCATTACCCGGCAGATAGAGGCCCTCTCTAATATGGGGCTGCTGAGCTGCACCATTGGCATGCTTACAGACAGCCGCAGCTTCCTCTCCTTTCCACGGCATGAGTACTACCGCCGTGTGCTATGCAATATACTAGGCGATGATATGCAAAAAGGCTATTTACCTAAAGACATGAAATGGATAGGTAAGGTAGTAGAGGACATTTGCTATAATAATGCCAGCGAATATTTTAAATTTCCCAGATCAGTCGGTAAAAACCTGAAGGCAGTATAATGTCTGATAAACCCAAAAAAGTCGTCTTGTTCGGAGAGGTATTGCTGCGTCTTTCCCCTCCCGGTCATCAGCGGTTTCGCCAGGCTGCCTGCTATGATGCTATTTATGGGGGCAGTGAGCTGAACGTGGCCCTTTCCCTTTCTCACTTTGGCTTGCGGACAGATTATATTACCAGGCTGCCTGACAATGCCCTATCTGACTGTGTGATAGAAAAACTGCGGGGTAATGGCGTAAGCACAGGTCATATTGTGTACGGCGGGGATCGCCTCGGTCTGTACTTCATCGAGATTGGCGCTGGCCACCGGGGGAGCCGGGTGGTGTATGACCGGGCTTTTTCCTCCATGACCACCATTGAAAAAGGCATGGTGGACTGGCAAAAGGTATTGAAAGGGGCAGACTGGTTTCACTGGTCGGGCATTACGGCCGGCATATCCGCCACGGCAGCGGAGGTTTGTGCAGAAGCGATAGAGGCCGCCAGACAGATGGGAGTCATCGTCTCCACCGATTTTAACTACCGGAATAACCTGTGGCACTATGGCCGCAAGGCGGGTGAGGTAATGGAGCCACTGGTAGGTAGTAGTGATGTGGCCATTGTGGGCGAGTACGCCTGCAAACAGTACTTTGACATAGCCCCTGAACCTGGTGAGGACTGTGCCCAGGAGCTTTCCGTCAGGCTGCGCGACCGCTTTCCGGCCCTCCAGCGTATAGCAGTGACCTCCCGTGAAGTGATCAGCGCCTCGCATAATAAGTGGTCCGGCGAACTATTCGGCCCCAAAGGGAGGCACCGTTCGGCTACTTATGATATTAGTGACATTACCGACCGTATCGGTACCGGAGACAGCTTTACGGCCGGTCTTATTTATGGGCTTCTGCAGGGCCAGGACGACCAGCAGGCGGTGGAGTTTGCTACCGCTGCATCCTGTCTCAAACATACCATATTCGGCGACGCCAACCTGGTAAGTGTACAGGAGGTGGAAGACCTCATGAAAGGAGACCGGGTAGGTCAGGTGTCCCGGTAGAATATTAAGTAAACCCAATGACATACATATCCAGGATATCAGTAGCACAGGAAATGGAAAGAACCGGGCTTGTGCCTTTGTTCTACCATGCCGACACCGCCGTGGTAATAGAGGTGGTGAAAGCTCTTTATCGCGGAGGGGCCCGTCTCTTTGAATTTACCCACCGCGGAGCTCACGCCGCAGATGTGTTTAAAGAGCTGGCTCAAATGGCAACTGAGGAGCTGCCGGGTATGTACCTGGGAGCCGGGTCGGTTACTGATGCGGCGACGGCTTCGGCCTACATGAATATGGGCGCCTCATTTATAGTGACCCCTGTCCTGCGTGAAGACATTGCCCTAACCTGCAATCGCCGCAAGGTGCTGTATGCGCCGGGTTGCGGTTCGCTGACAGAAATAGCCCGTGCAGAAGAACTCGGTTGTGACATTGTCAAGCTATTTCCTGCGTCCGTTTATGGGCCTGAATTTATCAAAGCCGTGGCAGGCCCTCAGCCCTGGACACGCATCATGCCTACCGGAGGGGTTACGACTGATCCGGATGACCTAAAGCAGTGGCTGGCTGCCGGAGCTGTCTGTGTAGGCCTGGGCTCTCAACTTATCACCAAAGACCTTCTCCAATCCAAAGATTATGACCTGCTGGCCCGTAAAACCAGCGAGGTCCTGTCAGTCATTTCAAACGTCCGTCAATCATGAGGTGCCTCATGTGGCTATGTATGGCGGGAGTAGTGTGCCTGTTTGCCGGCTGCCACACCGAGGAAAGCGAGCGCACGATCAAACTGGCGCATAGCCTGGGAGTGGAACACCCTGTGCACGAAGCCATGGTGTATATGGCCAGTGAGCTGGAAAAGAACAGCCGCGGACAGCTAACGCTTGAAATCTATCCCAGCAGCCAGCTTGGCTCTGAGCAGCAGTGCCTGGAGCTGCTGCAGATAGGCAGCCTGGGCATGACCAAGGTTTCCGCTGCAGTAATGGAAAATTTCTCCCCACGCCTGAAAGTATTCGGATTTCCCTACCTTTTTCGCGACGATGCACACCGCTTTGCCGTGTGCGATGGCCCCATCGGCCAGCAGCTTCTGCTGGAAGGCCAGGAATACTGGCTGCGCGGCCTTACCTATTTCGATGCCGGTGAGCGCTCCTTTTATACCAAGGAAGAGCCAATAGAAAAGCCCGCCGACCTCGAGGGCCTGAAGATCCGGGTGATGCAAAGCCCCACCGCCATTGACATGGTCAAGCGGCTTGGTGGCTCGCCCACTCCCATCTCCTGGGGTGAACTGTACACGGCCCTGCAGCAAGGGGTAGTAGACGGTGCCGAAAATAATATTCCCAGCTTTTACAGTTCCCGCCACTACGAGGTGTGCAAGTACTTTAGCCTGGACGAACATGCCAGCATCCCCGATATACTCGTCATCAGCACCCTGGTATGGGAGCGCCTTAGCGAAGAGGAGAGGGGCTGGCTCATGCAGGCTGTGGACAGCGCCACCGTCTACCAGCGTAAGCTGTGGCAGGAGGCCGAGGCGGAGGCCATGGTGGCCCTGCAGGAAGCGGGAGTAAAGATATACCGCCCGGAAAAAAGTGCTTTTGAGACAAAAGCGCAGGGCATGATACAGGACTTAAAGGCAGATGACCCGGACCTGTACGAACTGATAAACGACATAAAAAACCTGGACTGAATGCGGAATGCCGTAAACCGGGCATTGGAGATTGTGATCGTGGTATTACTGGCTCTTATGACCCTCGATGTGCTGTATGGTGTGGCCACGCGCTACCTGCTGAATAACCAAAGCGAATGGTCAGACGAGCTGTCACGCTTCCTGATGATATGGGTGAGCATACTCGGTGCTGCCTACGCAGCTGGCAGCAATCTGCATATCAGCATAGACCTGCTGCCCCGATACCTTAGCGAGAAGGGCCGCAGACGGCTTCATATGTTCATTTCCGTTATCGTCATCCTCTTTGTATTTGCCGTATTCGTGGTAGGCGGACTTCGCTACATCTATATTTCCTTCACGCTAGGGCAGGTGTCACCTGCCCTTCAGCTACCCGTAGGCTATGTGTACGTGGTTTTGCCGCTCTCCGGCCTGTTCATCATTTATTATAAACTGCACGATCTGATGCAGCTAATCCAACCCCGGAGATAATGGAAATAGCGATACTTGCCCTTACCTTCATCATACTCATGGCCCTGCGTACGCCCATTGTTTGGAGCATAGGCATTGCCAGCCTCTTTACCATTCTGCTAAGCGTACCTTCACTGCCTGCCGTGACCACGGTGGCGCAGCGTGTGGTCACCGGCCTGGACAGTACTTCCCTGCTGGCTATTCCCTTCTTTATCCTTGCCGGACATATCATGAATAAGGGAGGGATCGCCAGTCGCCTCGTAGCCTTTGCCCGCGCGCTGGTAGGTTCGCTGCCCGGCGGTCTGGCCCATGTGAACATAATGGCGGCCATGCTATTCGGCGCCATTGCCGGCTCGGCCGGTGCCGCCGCCGCTGCTATCGGCAGTTTCATGTCGGATGAAATGGACAAAGAAGGTTATGGAAAGGGCTATGGCGTGGCGGTGAATGTTACCTCCGCTACTACCGGCCTGCTTATACCCCCTAGTAATATCTTCATCATTTACTCCCTGGCAAGCGGGGGTATCAGTATAGGTGCCCTGTTCCTGGCAGGCTATGTGCCCGGCATACTCACCGGCCTCATGCTCATGACAGTGGCCTACGTGTGGGCCCGTAAGAAGAACTACCCCACCCAGCCGCGCGCCTCCCTGCAAACGGTCTTCACTACCTTTTTGCATGCCCTGCCCAGCCTGTCGCTGCTCATTGTAGTTATGGGGGGTATCGTAGCCGGTATATTCACCGCCACCGAAGCGTCGTCCGTCGCCGTGTTGTACTGCCTTGTGCTGGCCTTTCTGTACAAAGAGGTAGAGGTCAAAGACCTTCGTGCCATTCTTGTCGAGTCAGCCTCCACCATCTCCGTGGTAATGATGCTCATAGCTATGTCCATAGCCATGTCATGGGTGATGTCTTATGAGAATATTCCGCAGATGATCACCGCCTTTCTGCTGGACAGCGACACCTCACCCCTGGTGGCGCTGCTGCTGATTAATGTCATCCTGCTCGCCGTAGGCATCTTTATGGACATGACCCCGGCCGTACTCATCTTTACCCCCATATTTTTACCAGTAGCCACCACCCTTGGCATACACCCGGTTCACTTCGGCATCATCATGGTGCTCAACCTTTGTATAGGCCTTTGCACACCGCCTGTAGGCGCTGTCCTCTTCATCGGCGTCAGCGTTGCTAAAACCTCCATTCAGCAGGTGATACGCCCTCTGCTGCCCCTCTTCGCTGCCATGCTGGTTGCGCTGGTGCTGGTTAGCTTGTTCCCCGAGTTGAGCCTATGGTTGCCCAAGGTGTTTGGGTTTGTAGAGTAGCAGGAGGGTCTTGTTAA